>DATDPG010000133.1 GCA_035292885.1 Bdellovibrionota bacterium
ATCGAGCGAAGGAGTTTTACGAGCGCGCGCTGCGCGGAAGCCCGGGAACGGTGCCGGCGCGTTTGGCGCTCGCTTTCGTGCATAGCCGGATTCTCGGCGACGAGAAGCTGGCCGAGCGTCATCTGCGGGATATTCAGACCCGTTACGTCCGGTTTGCGCGTCCCGAGGAACTCTTCGAGGCCCAGCAAGAACTTATTCGCATCCTTCTTAAAACCGGCCGGAAAGGCGAAGGCCATGAGATCGCCCTGAAGTTCCCGGTGTTGGCCCACGGCGCGGAACGAATCGCCATTGCCAAGGCGTCTCTTATGGAAGCGGATGGTCATCCGAAGGAAGCGATTTCCACTCTGGAGGAGGCCCTGCGATCCAATCCAACGAATTTTGAATTGGCGTTCGCCTATGCCCGAATGTTGGATCGGCGGGGGACTTCGGATCAGGCGATTCGAGCGTATCGGACCCTCATTGAGCTGAAACCGGAGAAGCTTCTCCCCTACCTTTACCTGATCAACGTCTTTGCTCAGGTCAAACGGGAGGAGGAAGCGGTCGACGTGGCAAACGCGGCTGTCACGCGAGCCGGCCTCGAAGATCCGTCGAATCATTGGATCCCCCCGCAAGATCAATTCGAGGAGGTTTCCTGGGAGCCTCTCACGCGACGATTTGAAACGTTGAACCAGCGCCGATCGACGGCCGTCACGAACGCCCTCCTCGGACTGACCTGGACTCAGCGGTGGCTCGACTACCGCGGCGCGGCCCATCTTCAGAAAGCGATCCCGTATTTGCAGAGAGCCGTGGACCTCGACTCGAAATCGGAATACGCCCCCCTTTATCTGGGGCGGGCGTACTTTCATGCGGGCAATCTGGGGTCCGCAGCGGCAACGTTTCGATCGGCGCTCAAGATTAACTCCAGCAGCGCGCCGGCTCATTATTGGCTCGGCGCTACGTTGCAGCGAAAGGGCCAGCTCAAACAGGCGGAGACGGAGCTCACCAACGCGCTTGCCGACAAGGAGTGGGAATACCGTGCGCTCAATCTTATGGGCGACCTGGCAAAATCACGGGGAGCTTTAAATGAAGCGGAGGATCTTTGGCGGGATTCTTTGCGAAAATCCCCCCTATACGTTCCGCCTTGGAAATCTCTGCTGGATAGCGCCGGATAATATCTGCCAGGCTGTTCAAAAAAGGTCTCAGTTGCGAGGCCGCCGCAAACGAGCGACCGGAGCAGCCTTTTGGCTGGCTGTGAGGATCGCGAGTGCAGCGGCAACGAAGCAAATGAGCCTTTTTCAACAGCCTGCGTTTGACTTCGCCCGGTCCGGACGCTAGTTTCGGCCGCCTCATGCGACTCCTTCTGATCGGCAGCGGCGGCCGCGAACATGCCCTTTGTTGGAAACTGGCGGCCGGTCCAAACGTCGAGAAGATCTTCACCGCTCCCGGCAATCCCGGAACAGCTCAGGTGGCCAAGAATCAAAACATTGCGATCCCGGCGGACGATATCGAGGCACTGGTAGGCTTTGCGTCGACCGAAGGGATCGACCTGACGGTGGTGGGGCCGGAGAAACCGCTGGCCGATGGGATCGCCGATCGCTTTCGCGCGCGGAATCTTAAAATTTTCGGACCGGTCAAAGCGGCGGCCCAGCTCGAGGCTTCCAAAAGTTTTGCCAAGAATTTGATGAACGAAACCGGGATCCCTACGGCGGATTTCCGGACCATTTCCGACGTAAAAGAGGCGTATGAATATCTGAAGTCGGCGCGATATCCGCTCGTCTTGAAGGCCGACGGTCTGGCGGCCGGCAAGGGAGTCAGTATCTGTCCCGACGCCGAGACGGCGAAGGCTTTCGCGTACGACTCGATGGAGAAATCCAGGTTCGGAAGCGCCGGAAAAACGATTGTGGCCGAAGAGTTTCTGGCCGGGGAAGAAGCTTCTTTTCTCGTCGTGGCCGACGGCGCCCACTATGTGCCGTTGGCGAGCGCGCAGGATCACAAGCGATTGCTGGATGGGGATCAAGGACCCAACACCGGCGGAATGGGAGCCTATTCTCCGGCGCCGGTCGTCACGGAACCCCTGCAAAAGGAGATTTGCCGGACGGTCATCGAACCGGTTCTCGCCACGTTGGCGAAACGGGGAGCATCGTTCGTAGGCGTTCTCTACGCAGGGTTGATTGTCACGCCGTCCGGCCCGAGAGTGTTGGAATTCAACGTCCGGTTCGGAGACCCGGAAGCCCAAGCGATCTTGCCGAGAATCGACAGCGACCTTTCGGAACTCTTGATGTCGGCGGTTCGCGGGAAACTGGCCAATACCACTGTCGCTTGGAAGAAAGAGGTCGCGCTCACGGTCGTCCTGGCCGCCGAGGGATATCCGGGAAATCCAAAGAGTGGCGCCGAGATCCGCGGAACCGATTCCCTCGCCCCCAACGCCGTCTTGTTTCATGCCGGAACGAAAATGCAGCAAAACCGCCTCGTGACGGGAGGGGGGCGGGTCTTTTCCGTCACCGGCCTCGGATCCACTTTTCAAAATGCGGCGGACGCCGCATATCGGGCAGCCGATCAAATCCGCTTTGACGGCAAGATCTGCCGGCGGGATATCGGATGGCGCGCCATTCAACGAAAGGACAAGTAATGAAACCGAGTGTTCTGATTGTCATGGGAAGCATTTCGGATCTGCCTCTCTTCGAAGACGCGGAGAAAATTCTCAAGGAATTCGGCATCCCCTACGATATTCAGGTGATGTCGGCGC
The DNA here is from genome assembly GCA_035292885.1 of Bdellovibrionota bacterium. Lineage (NCBI taxonomy): Bacteria > Pseudomonadati > Bdellovibrionota > Bdellovibrionota bacterium. The sequence continues at coordinate 2,726 of DATDPG010000133.1, forward strand.
ACCGCTCTCCCAAACTCGTCGCTCAGAAGTTCGAACAGCTGCCCAAACAGGTTCAAGTCGTGATCGCGGCGGCCGGAGGGGCGGCGCACCTCGCGGGCCTCGTGGCCGCCCACACGACAAAGCCGGTGATCGGCGTGCCGGCCACCTCGACGCTAAACGGCCTGGACAGCCTGTTGTCTACGTCTCAAATGCCAGTGGGCGTTCCCGTGGCAACGATGGCCGTGGGTAAACCGGGCGGTACAAACGCGGCGATCCTGGCGGCTGAAATCCTGGCTCTGGCGGATCCGGCTTTGGTGAAGAAGCTCGAGGATTACCGAAGTTCTTTGGTGAGCAAAATTGAAGCGGCCAACCGCGATCTTCAAAAAAGCCGCCAATGACGAGAATCGTCCCCGCCTCCCCAACTCTTTCGGAGGCGATCGCCCTCCTCCGCGGAGGCGAGATCGTGGCCTATCCCACGGAAACCTTTTACGGCCTGGGCGTGGACGCCCGAAATGATGAAGCCGTCCGCGCGCTTCAGAAATTAAAAAATCGTTCCCAAGGAAAACCCTTTCTGGTGATTCTTCCCAGCGCACAAGCGCTCGCGCAATTCGTGGAAAAGATCCCGCCTGCCGTCCATACGCTGATCGAGCATTTCTGGCCGGGCCCGCTCACGCTCATCCTCAAGGCGACGAACCTTTCCCCACTCCTTGCCGGATCTTCGGGCGGAGTCGGATTTCGAGTCAGCTCTCATCCCCTGGCCCGCCGTTTGGCGGAACAGTTCGGCGGCTGCATCACCGGCACGAGCGCAAATCCGGCGGATCAGCCGCCGGCCACCACCGCCCAGGAGGTCGCCCGCTACTTCGCCCAAACCGACCTTTTAATTCTCGACGGGGGAAAACCCGAGGGCGGCCACCCCTCCACGGTCGTGGACGCCACCGATCCGTCGCGTCCGGTTCTCGCCCGGCCGGGGAAAATCGACTGGCATGAACTCCAAACGTTCTTTTCGGGGGGAGTGTAAATGGCGGAGATCCGGCCTTTTCGGGGATGGCGATATGATTTGAGCCGAATCGGCAGTTTGGAGCCGATCATCGCGCCTCCTTACGACGTCCTTTCGTTGGAGCAGGCGAAAGACCTATGGGACCGCCACCCTTATAACGTCACGCGGATTATTCTGGGCGACCCTTCGGGAGTGAAGTGCGATGAAAGCGCCGACCCCGCCCGGCATGAAAAAGCGACGAGCACTTTTGAGAAGTGGAAAAGATCGGGAATCCTCGTCCAGGACGCCGAACCGTCCGTCTATCTGGTGGAGGACCGCTTCGAATGGCGGGGATCCATGCATCAGCGCCGGGGGATTCTCTGCCTCGTCCACGCCGAGGAACTGAATCGCGGAATCATTTTGCCCCACGAACGGACCCTGGCGGCACCGATCGCCGATCGCTTTCGCCTTCTCTCGCTTTCTCGCGCCCATTTGAGTCCGGTCTATATGCTTTGCGAAGATCCGGATCGCACGCTGCGATCCCAGTTCGAAAAAACGGTGACCGACGCTCCCCTCGCGCGGATTCGAAACCGAGATGCGGCTCTCGAACATCGGATGTGGAAAATCTCCGACCGCCGCGTCCTTGAGTCCATCGCGGAAACGGTCCGGTCAAGACCCTTTCTAATTGCCGACGGCCATCATCGCTACACGACCGCTCTGGCCTATGCGAAAGAACAGGGAGGCGAGCTTCCGGAGGCTTCCTGGATTTTGATCTACCTCGCACCGGTACCCGATCCCGGCGTGGTTCTCTCCTCGATCCATCGAATGGTGCAGGCTCCGCCCATTCCACTCGAAGTTCTTGAGAAGATCGCAAGTATCCGGACGGGGAAGGTCTCTTGGGAGTCGTTTGAAAAGGACAAGGCCCCCTTGGCACTTCTCAACGGGAACGAAGGGGATATGCGTCTACTTGCATCTTGGAAGGCGGACTCTCTTATCCATCCCGACCTCCGAAACGTACCGAGCGTACTCTTGAATGACGGGATCCTTCGGCCGATCTGCGGTCTGCACTTGGAACGGACCGAGGATCAACGGAAGGTGAAATACGCCCACGACGCCAACGAGGTGGTCCAAACTCTAGCGAAAAGCGGCGGAATCGGTTTTTGGCTCCGACCGCTGGAGGTCACGGATGTCCTTCGCGTGGCCGAGGCTGGACACGTTTTGCCTCAAAAATCGACGTACTTCTTTCCCAAAGTGATGGACGGTTTCGTCATGCATACCCTCGATCCTTAGGAGGGGTCGGTGTCGAACAAGCGCCTCACTCCGTCGTAACGGCCGTAACGTTGTGTGTCAGAAACTAAAAGATACGAATACAGGGGTTTGAGAAACAACAACAAAGGTTCCATCTATTTTGAATTTGACCCGGCTCTTATACTGAGCAGGTACGTTTTTCCCCTGCTTCTGAAATTTCCATACAGCGAGAGGACAAACCGACGATGAAAAACAAGAAATCTTCCCTTGGGCTTTTAACTCTTTTTCTAGCGCTTTCGGCTCTTTTGGCTTGCGGCAGCGATGATCCAATCCCCGACCCGTTGAACAGCGCCGGTCTATCGGCCGATGAAGCCACGGCGATCACCAATGCGCTCATTGATACGATGAACGCATCGAACAGCGATCTAGGCAATTCGTCCCGACTTTCCATTCGGGCTCTAACGACGAGCGTACCTCTGAGCGGTGCTCAGAACTGCCCCTTATCCGGCCATATCACGTATTCGGGCAATATCACCATCACGGTCGACACGGACGCGGGCACGAGTTCCACGTACGGCCTCGTCACGTTCAGCGTGAGCGATCCAACCAACAACCTGAACGACTGTGAAGTCGCCGTCGGTGTCATCCTGGACGGCACGCTTACGCTGACGATGTCGGGCAACTCGACCGAGGGAGTCGGCCTGTCTCTCGTGGGAACGATCGGAATTAATGAACGCGGATCCGGGGGCGGCCTGGTGCCTCGGGGCGCCTGTTTCGTGAATCTGAATGTGGCGAGAGGCAGCAGCACGGCCACCGGTTCCGTTTGCGGGAATTCGATCTAGAAAACACCCGTTTAACCACGAGTGAGCGCAGACGCTCTGGGTCGGTCAGCCGGTCGTTGACGATCGAAACCCTTTCGCCCAGTACGTGATGATCCGGTCCGCGCCGGCCCGTTTGATGGAGGTCAGCATCTCCCGCATCAGGGCGCTCTCGTCGATCCACCCGCGTGCAGCCGCCGCTTTCACCAACGAATATTCCCCGCTTACATTGTAGGCGAAGAGAGGCACATCAAATCGCCGTCTCGCTTCGGAGATGACATCGAGATAGGCCAGCGCTGGCTTCACCATGACGAAATCGGCGCCTTCTTCGATATCGGCGGCGATTTCCCGCATCGCCTGCCGGCGGTTGGCCCCATCCATCTGGTACGACTTCCGGTCTCCCGACTTCGGCGCCGACTGGGCCGCGTCGCGGAAGGGGCCGTAAAAGGCCGAGGCATATTTAGCGGCGTATGAAAGGATCGGGAGCTCCGAAAAACCGTTTTCGTCCAGGAGGGAGCGAATCGCGCCGACCCGGCCGTCCATCATGTCGGATGGGGCGACGATATCCGCTCCGCTTTCGGCATGCGAAAGAGCTACTTTGGCGAGGGTTTCGATCGAGGAATCGTTATCGATCATCTGGTTTTTGATGAGCCCGCAATGCCCATGATCGGTGTACGCGCAAAGACAAACATCGGTGATCACCACCATCGAAGGGTCCGAATTCTTGATCGTCCGGATCGCGTCCTGAACAATACCGCTCTCTTTCCAGGCTCCGGAGGCCTGGGCGTCCTTTTTCTCCGGCACGCCGAAAAGGATGACCGCTCCGACCTGTCCTTCGCGAATCTCAGCCACTTCCCGGGAAAGAAGATCGACGGAGAGACGGTCGATCCCCGGCATCGAACCGACCGGAATCCGTTTCCCCTTCCCTTCGACGATAAAGAGAGGCTGGATCAGGTCCCTTGGAGAGACGGCGGTCTCGCGCGAAAGGGATCGGAGTCCTTCCGTCCGGCGCGATCTCCGACCTCGAAAAAAGTGTTCCTTCATGATCATTCTCCTTGTTCGGCCCGCTGCATCGCCTCTACCATGCCCGCAAGCGTGGGCGAGTCGGGCCGGACAGTAACCGATACGCCGTATTCCGCAAGGCTCTCCCCTCCTCCTTGCCCGATACAACCCTCCCATATCTGGTGTATCCACTCCTTTGCGTGTGTAATGAGATGCCCCTGTGAAGAAAAAAGAAATCGAACGAAAATTAAAAAAATTCGGGTGGTATTTGCTCCGGCATGGAAACAATCACGACGTATGGACGAACGGCCAAGACCAGGTCGAAGTTCCCCGACACCCTGAAATCCATGAACAATTGGCGCGTTATGCCATCCTCAGAGTCGCCGGACGAAACCCTGGTCCAAAGAGGGGTTGATTCTTATACAAATATATTTGTATAATAGGTCTTGGGAGAACCCGCATGCTGGCTTTTGAGGGGCATATTCATAAAGATGGAAAATTCTGGCTCGTCGAGATTCCGGGTCTAAATCTCATGACCCAGGGGCGCTCAAAAACGGAGGCCTACAAGATGGCGAGAAGTGTTGTAATTGATGCGTCTGGAAACGGTCGCCTGAAATTACACCTTGGGAAAGGGCCGAGTAACACTTTCCTTATTCTTTCCGAGGATACTGACACGCTCATCCCTTTGCTTCTTAAAAAGCAGCGGCAGAAGGCGAATCTTACGGTCATGGAAGCTTCAAAACGTCTCGGCTCAAATTCCCCAAATGCCTATGGTGTATATGAGTACGGCCGGGCGAAGCCAACGCTCAAAAAGCTTGAGCAGCTACTCTCGGCCGTAAATCCAGAACATCACGTAACGCTAAAATGTGCGTGATCATTCTCCCCGTTCTGCCCGCTTCATCGCCTCTACCATGCCCGCAAGCGTGGGCGAGTCGGGCCGGACAGTAACCGATACGCCGTATTCCGCAAGGCTCTCGGCCGTGACGCGGCCGATCGCCGCGACCTTGACACGATTTGTCTTGAACCAAGTTTTTGCGCGCTCGGCCCCGCACAGCTCGAAGAACGACCGGACAGCCGAACCGGACGCAAACGTGAGCCAATCTACACACTCTCCGTCCAATATCCTTTCCAACGCCCGTTTTCCGGCTTTCGAAGCCACGGTCCGATATACCGGCACGACATCCACGATCGCTCCTTTTGCGCGCAGAGCGTTCGGAAGAACATCCCGCGCCTCCAGGGCCCGAGGGAAAAGAATTTTCGCGTTTCGAAGCGTCAGTCTTTCCGAAATCGTGTCGATGAGTTCTTCGGCGGCGCCGGCCTGCTCCGGCATCACGGTCGGCCGGGTGCCGTTTTCCTTTAACGCTTGAGCCGTTTTAGGACCGACGGCCGCCACGGCGATTTTCGGGGGAAGAGCTTTTCCGGTCTCCTTTAGGCGGGCCATAAATCCCCGGACCGCGTTCCCGCTCGTAAACACCAAGAGTTTATAGTCGGCGATCCGATCCAGCGCTTGGTCCACCTCGCTCCACTCTTTCGGCGGCTGGATTTCGATCGTCGGGATTTCGATCGGAACGGCGCCGACCTCCTCGAGCAAGCTTCGAAATTCCGGAGCCTGCTCCGCGGACCGGGTCACGACCACACGCTTCCCGCGCAACGCCGTGTGTTCGGTCATACCGCGCGGTCACCCCGAATTTCGTCGATCATCGCCCGCCCGCCCTGATCTAAAATCCGTCCCGCCAATTGCCGGGCCAATTCCTCTCCCCGATCGATCTCTCCCCTCACTTCCGACCGAATCTCTTTCCGGCCATCGAAAGAGGCGAGGACGGCGACCAAGCGGATTTCATCGTCCTTTTCTTCTCCGTAACAACCGAGCGGGACTTCGCACCCTCCCCCGACCTGGGCCAAAAAAACGCGCTCAATATCCGCCAGACGATGAGCTCGCTCGTCGTTCACGGCGCGAACGATCTCACGGGATTCTTTGTCCTCCCTCCGGCAGGTAACGGCCAGCATACCCTGGCCGACCGCGGGAACGAATTCGAACGGGTCCAATCTCTCGGATAACCGCTCAGTTCTGCCCAGCCGTTCCAACCCTGCGCAGGCGACGACAACGGCGTCGAACTTCCCCTCTTCCAAGCGGCGAAGGCGAGTGTCGAGGTTTCCGCGGAGCATGCCGATCTCAAGATCGGGGCGATGCCTTCGGAGCAATGCCGTCCGCCGCGCGCTCGACGTCCCCACGC
>DATDPG010000134.1 GCA_035292885.1 Bdellovibrionota bacterium
TGGCCGCGGGTTGCGGAATCTCCGAACCGAAGGCCGAAGCCGCTCTCGGCGAATTTTACCGGCATTGCCTGGCGCATCTGGAACAGGAAACCCCCTTCGCCGTTTCTTCCGCAAAGTTCACTTGGACGCCTCGCCGCGGCAAGGTCGGGGGGCACACCCTCTTTTCCGAAATGCAGATCGAACATTTCGATGATAACGTATCGATTCTCTCCCGACTCTTGGCCGAATTGAATCAGATCGGGCGCCGCCAACCCGTTCAACTCTACCTTCAGTTTTTTTCGTCGCCCGAAAGGCCGCCGAAACTAACGCTCTCGCCCGATCACCTGCACGAAATGACGTTTCAGTACGAAAACCTGTCGTTTCCCGAAATTCAACACCGGATCGGGCGGCTGGATGCCGATGCAAATTATCGCGGGGCGATCGCGGATGCCTTTCTCTTGCTGGAACAGCGGAAAGCGGAAATCGGGACTTCATGCGCGGCGACATATATTCTTCGGAAAACCCGGACGGGAGGATTTGAAGTTCGTGTGACCGCTTCCTGGGGCGGGGAGAACATTGAACCGGATTCGGCCATCATGCCTCTCGAGCAAAAGAGCGGATTTTCCTTGGCGCGCATCGGGTAAGAAGGGAGCTGAACATGGAATTACGAAAATTTATCCCTCCGGCCGCCACGGCTTTTTTCCCCTCGGCCTTGCGGGAAAAAATGTACGGCGAGCTGTGGCAAAAGAGTCAAATCGATGTGGCGGTTCGTGACCATGAGGATGCGTTGGCCATCAAAACCCACCCACTCCCGTATTTGGAGCTTCTGTTCAACGTCACGAATCGGCTTCCGGTGACGATGCAAATCTTCGGCGCGCACGTCGAAATCTGGCTGGGCAAGCCGGTGGTGGTGTTTTCCACGTTTATCAGCGACTCGTTCCGGGCCGGAGAAAAACGGGAGGGATTGCGCGCCTATACCTTTTTGAACAACTTCCAGTCGGAGCTCTTGAATCCTCCCAAGAAGAGTGCTCCGCCTTCCAATGTATCCATTGTGTTGACGGTTTCTTGCCGATCCTCCCTCGGCTTGGTGGAAAAAACGATCCGATCGTCTTGGCTGCCTCCGAAAATTCTTCCATAAATTCATGAATGCCATGTGGGGTTATCTGGCGGTCGGTTTTCTCGGGGGCATTTTCGCCGGCTTTTTCGGTGTGGGCGGCGGAATCGTGCTGGTTCCGATTCTCGTATGGCTTTTCGGAATGAGCCAGCATCAAGCCCAGGGAATATCGCTTGCCGCGCTTCTCCTCCCGGTGGGCGCACTCGGCTTCTGGACGTATTACCGTGCGAATCCGTTCCCGTTGACGCCGGCGCTGATGATCGCGATCGGCCTTTTCTTGGGCGGTTATTTCGGAGGATCGTTCGCTCAGATCCTGCCCGACCGTCCGCTCCGAATCGCGTTTGGGATCTTGACCGTCGCCGCCGGAATCAAATTGATTCTGGGAAAATAGGATCTCCGGACTGGTTGCATGACCGGAATCCACCGAGGGATTGCCCCTCACGGGGGAGCAGATCCACGTTCCAAGGATATTTGACTTGACTCCACTTTACTCGATAGTAAAGTGGAGTAATGTCCAAGATCGTCGGGCGATATCTCGATGGCTGGGTCCGAGAGGACCTTCGGAAGAAAATGGTCCTTCTCGGAGGGCCCCGACAAGTCGGGAAGACCACCTTTGCCCAGGGATTGCTTTCGGATTACCAAGATGGGCATCCGGCGTACATGAACTGGGACGATCCCGTACAGAGGAGGCGAATTCTCAACAAAGACTGGCCTCCCAGGGAACGGTTGCTCATCTTCGATGAGCTTCACAAGTATGCCAAATGGCGGAACCTACTCAAAGGCTATTACGACATGCTGAAATCGACGCATCAATTCTTGATCACGGGGTCGGCGAAACTTGATATCTACCGGCGTGGGGGGGACTCGCTTTTGGGTCGTTATCATTATTACCGGATGCATCCTTTCACTCTGGGAGAGCTCGGATTTGAAAAAGATGCCTTGAAGCTACTTCTAAAATTCGGCGGATTCCCCGAGCCATTTCTCTCCCAGAACGAACGAGACCTGCGTCGATGGCAGTTGCAGCGACTTGAACGCGTGGTGAAACAAGATCTTCGGGATCTTGAGCATGTGCGCGAAATCACGCTTGTCGAACGGCTGGCGGACGCACTTCCGGAAAGGGTGGGGGCGCCCCTCTCCATCAAGAACCTAGCGCAAACGCTGGAGGTGGATTTCAAAACAGCGCAAAAATGGATCGAAATATTGGAAGCCCTGTATTACGCATACCGAGTCCCTCCATTCGGAAGTCCACGAATCCGGGCGGTCAAAAAGGAGCAAAAACTTTACCTCTGGGATTGGAGTCTTCTGGTAAACGAAGGGTTTCGTTTCGAGAATCTTGTGGCGAACCATCTCCTCAAATACTGCCATTTCGTCCAGGATACCGAGGGGTATCAGATGGAACTTCGCTATATACGCGATGTCGATAAACGCGAAATCGATTTTGTCGTGATCCGGGACAAGCGACCCATCTTCGCAGTCGAGTGCAAAACGGGGGAAAAGGAAATCTCACCTCATATTTTCTATTTTCTGGCTCGCACGAAAATCCCGAAGTTTTATCAGGTTCATCTGGGCTCCGCGCATCGACAACCGTCGGACCAAGTGGAGCTGCTTCCCTTCACCGAATTTTGTAAGCGGATGAGTATTCCATAGCGAGGCATTCTTCATTGCCGGAATCAAACTAATTCTGGGACGGTGAATGGTGTCGTCCGAGGCGGTATTTTCTCCCCCGCCGGTCGGACATCGCCACAATTCTCGGAAAGGACACTAAGTCCCGGTGGGCCTGCTGCCGTGTGACAGAGCCGTCGAGCGCCGCCAAATAGTCTGAAACGGAAATCACCGGACGCTCCTTTAGAAGCCGCCGAACAACTCGATATCGAGTTTCCTTCGAAAGCGTGGCCGGCTTTCGCATGGCCGGGAGTTCCTTCAGCATCGGAAGGGTTTGCACTCCGGTGCGATCCAGCGGGCCCCTAACTCCGCCAACCGACGATAAAGAGAATTGCTCTCGTCCCGCGACAGAGGAAACATGATTCCATTGGGGATCATTTTACCTCTAGTTCGCTCTTGATTTCGTCCGGGCGATCAAGCTCCTCAAACACCCCGTTGGTCAATATCTCTAATAACGAATTTATGCTTTAAATATAAATAGATAACATATATTTCTAAATGTCGATAATACGGTTACATATCGGCCTCAGCGGGCCAATTACTTCTTCACGCGCTCGGCGTTCCGAAGTTCGCGAACCATGTCGATATCTTTGGGATTGAGTTCGACCGCCTTTTTCAAATGCGGCATCGCATCGTCCTGGCGGTTTTGAACGAAGAAACCTCTCATTTTCCGCCGGGCACGAAGTTTCGCAAAAACCGCGTAATTAAGTGCAATTCCCCGGCGCGTATGGTATCGCTCAATCGATTTTGATGCGGCGCAGAAAGCTCCTTTTGCTGTCGAAAATCGCCCTCCTTCTAATCGTGGGCTGCGTGATTTCTCTTATCCTCTTTGACGCCAAAGTAGCGGACGCCCAGAAGCATCGACCAATCTTAGTTGGCGGCGACCCAATTGGTGGGTTGGCCCGCCGCACGTATATCGATTTCCTCCATGAGCAAAACAAGTATATCCCCCGAGAGAAATTTCCCACCGGGATTCTTGTGGACGGCGCAGGATTTTATTCAAAACGGTTTATTGAAAAGGCGAATGGTGTTTCGGGAGTGCTGAGTGACATCTGTCTGAAAGTCAGCGAATTCTGGCAGGCCTATCTCGGACTCCGAAACAGCAAGTATTTTGGCACCAGCGTATTCCCCCCACATGAGGATATATCGGACATAGCCCAGCGTACTCTCGAGACTACTAGAGTCTATTCAATGGTCGTAACGTATGCGGCGTACAACTATATCGATTCCACGGCGGTATCGAATGGCCTCATCAAGGTCGTGGATGGGTCTGGAAATACCGTCACTGAGGGAAAACCGACGCCCGGGCAGCATTTTTATGTTGTAGAAACCGAGGCCGGAAAAAACCAGTCATACATGGGATCGCAGGTTTTCTTTGGCGCGGCGTTTTACAACCAAGATGTGTTTGGCGATGACGATAACCATCTCCATGTTCGACTACCTCCCGAGTTCATTATTACGAACGGCGCAACGGGAACCGCCGTCCCCGTGAGCTCCCTCTCGATCACCTTCCCCGAGGTTCCTGGACTGGACACCTGGCGACCTCTGGCTACAGAACCAGGCACTTTCACGGACTTCGACATGGCGAACGCCCCTTTGGTTGAAACCTCTCCAGGCAACGGAATCTTCATTTCGAAGACCTGCTTCCTAATTCAAGCTACGGTCGAGGGGGAGTTAAGGTATGCCGCCGGAGAAATCACGTATCACCCTCCTGATTTGACATCGGGCCAAACTTGCCATGCATCTCAGCCGGATGGACAAGCCCCAAGCTCCTCGGCTCCGGTTTACATCACGCGCCTCTACCCGGCAGCCTACAGGGAAAGTGAAGATTTTAACACGCGCTGCCAGGCGAAGAATCTAGTGATCGCGGTGGATGGTTTCGATGTCGACCAGACGCGTACGGTCGACAAGATTGCTCTCGACTTCACGTTCCCCCTCCGCAAGCTTCGCGCCAAGGGCTACGATGTCCTCCTTCTCGATTATGTGGATGGCCAGGCCGATATCACAAAGAACGCGGCCGGCCTCATGGAGATCCTCAAACATATCCCGGATCAGGAACCGTGGCTGACGATGGCGCCGGGCTACGAAAACCAGCGCGCCATCCTTCTGGCGGCGTCCATGGGCACGCAGGTCTCGCGGTGGGCGCTCGCGAAGCTAGAGGAACAGGGAATCGATCACCACATCGGCCTCTGGATCCCCGTGGACGGTCCCTTTGTCGGGGCGCAGATTCCCTGGTCCATCCAGGCACTCACTCCTTTTTTGGGGTTGATCAACGATGAAGCAGCTCTAATCGATAGAGGATTGAAGAGCCCGGCGGCCAAGCAGCTGGCTCGAAGAGGCCCCCAACTGAGTCCCGATCCTACACATACTGCCTTCTACACTCAGGCGGCCGCTTTAAACGGCGGGGTGGGCCTGCCGACGAAGTTACGAAAGGTTGCCATTTCCAGTGGAAGCGGCAGCGGGAAAAGCAGTGACGGTTATCCAGGTTATCAATGCAGCAGGGCTCCGTGCGACAACGGTGTACAGATGGAATATTTGAACAGCGGGGGAAACCTGTTTGGAGGCATGGAGATAGATGGCCGGACAGAGGTCTGGAACGGTGACTTTGCCGCCACCTTCTACGGTTACGTCGATTTTCCCTGCCTCGATGGCTTTTTGGCGGCCGTAGACTTGGTTCCTGCTATGGCCTGTGAAGGCTACGAATGGCACTGGAACATCACGTCCGGAAGACAAAACGAGGACGTGAGTCCAGGCGGCTATAAGGCCTTTGCCCAGCTATTTGTCGACAAATATAACAAAGCAAAACCGGTAAGTTGGTTCGACGACATGGAAACCAGTCTTCCTCAGAGCACGTTCATTCCATTTTTCAGCGCCATAGGCTACCGAGGAGCAGATAGCGGGAACCCGGATCCGCTTAAAGGCGATAGGATATTTGAGGGAGTAACCGAAGATGGTTACATCGGGGGCCCCGACGTCTCAGAAGCATTTGATACGACGCAGCCGAAGACGGACATCTGGTACGGGCCGGAAGACCCGAATCTTTTTCCAAATACTATGGATCCCGCTATTCAGTCGAAGTCACCTTTCGACGCGATCTGGTACGAACACGAGAACCACGAGCACGTCATCCCAGGTCCGACGGAAGAAAGTCCCGAGCCAAAAGATCTTCCAGAAGGCACAAAAAAATTCGTTTACAACGAAATGGATAGCTTCAGTTCACAGGAAGGCTTTTCAAACCGGCTTATGAAGCCGAGTCCCAGTGAACCCTCAGCCTATAGAATGCCTTCGAGCGAGAATTTCTTGTTCGGTTTTGTCTCTACAGTCTGTATAGACCCCATGCACTGTGCTCCGAGTTTGCCCAATCTTCTGACGGTCAACACCATGACCAAGAAGGCGATGCTACAGGCATTCGACTCGCTTAGTCGGTCCTGGTCCACGACGTGGGACTCGGGAAGCAGTGGCATGATTGGAAATTGGGCCATCGACAAGGGGGACAAGTTTTTCCTGATGGAACCACCCTTTGATCTCTTCGATCGTTCCACGAGACTTTTGAGCATCAGCGCAGGAACACCCGCTCGAGCGATGTTGCAGATACTTAGATCCGACTTCGAATTCGACCCCAGCTATTGGGCCACGGTATGGGATAACGGTGGCAGCGGCGGTTATCTTGGCCCCTGGTATATTCACTCCACCGATCTCTACACATTCGGCGACTTCGATGGCAGCGGATCGGCTCAACTTCTCGCGACGTATCCTTATGTTGGCAACCACGTACGTGAGCGCGATCGTCCTGGAGCTGGCGGACGCTCGGAGGCGTTTATTTTGCGATTTAACGGTACAACTTGGGAAGAGGCGTGGAATAATAATGGCGATGTAAATGGCGACGGTATCACTGACATTCATTTTTTGAATGATGCGGAAAGTGATCCGTTTATTACTGGGGAAGCAGGATGGCCGATCCGTTTTGGCGATCATTATGGAATTCTGCGACTAACCAGCGATGCCGCACAAGACACCCTCTTTTCCGTGAATCTCCTTCAAGACATTTTCAAAACGACAGACGATAACAACAACTCTGGCCGCAATCATTCTGCACGACTTCAGTATTTCGCCAGCAATTACTGGCCCCGTCTATGGAGTGATTCAATGGGAGCCGTCTTCGACAATCGCAGCACACCGGGCGTGATTGGGTCGTGGAATCTCAGAAATCCGGTAGATGGCCCCGAGGACGCTTTCTATAAAGCCGATATCGATGGTGAGGGAGTAGACGAGCTTATTAGCGTCAACGCGCATAACCTCCAAATTCAGAATTTTGATCCGGATTGGGTAAGCCACGGACTAATGTCTCCGTGGACTCTCAAATATTTTGCTCCTGTTGTTGGCAGCGACACCGTTTTCGGAAATTACACTCTTCAGTCAGGGGACCGATTCTACGTTGGCTATCTCGGCGATCCTAGTGCGTTGGGAGGGTTGGTTGCGAACTCCGGGCGTCACTCGGTTACGACTCGAAAGTACAGCGCCCCGAAGCCAAAGGATCTGCGTGAACAGCGCCACCCTAACCAGATAGAGACAATTGGAGCACCGGAAGCAATATTGGTCGTGAATCCCGAGACTCAGAACGCCATGATTCAAATCTACGACCTTTCGGACCCGACGCAGTGGAAAATCGTCTGGATCGACGATGGTAGCCACCGGCTGGGCGCTTGGGATCTGTACCAGAGATAAAGTTCAACTACTTCTTCACTCGCTCCGCGTTCCGAAGCTCGCGAACCATATCGATATCTTTGGGATTCAGTTCCACCGCCTTTTTCAAATGGGGCATCGCCTCGTCCTGGCGGTTTTGGGCGAGAAGAAACTTCCCGAGCAGATAAGCGGCCGCATCGCTCTCCGGCTTGATGTCGCGTGCCCGGCGCAACAATTCGTCCGCCGCTTTTACGTTCCGTTCCGGTGACTGCTGGAACGTCGTCCACCCAAGGTACGCCACATACTGAGCCTGGCGCGCGTCGATGTCGGCCGCGTACTGAAAAAACTCCACGGCCTTTTCGTATTTCTTGTCCTTCAAAAACTTCATCCCCTTTTGAAACTGCGAGTCGGCGTCCAGCAGCGTCGTCTGAATCCTAAACGCGCCGCCCGCCGTTTTCTTCTTCCCGCCCTCCTCCACTTTCCGCCGTTCCGCTTTCAGCTTGTCGATATATTTCGTTTTGCTCTCGAATTCGGAAAGCGTTCCAAAAGCTTTCACGCCTCGAAGAAGAATCTCGTCCGCCCGGTCCCGAAATTCCCCCAACGCGGGAGCGCGGAATTTGGACGGGCTATACCGCACGGCGAACTCCATGAACTTGTCCCGAATCGCCACGGCGGTCGCCGTCTCTTCCGCGCCCAAAAGCTCGAAGTAATTGAGCGACATCAATTTCATATGGTCGGAGGCGATTTCGTTGGCCAGCGCCAACGTTTCGGGATCGGTCTTTTCCACGGACTTCGCCGGCTCCACCGGTTTGAGCGCCTGTAAGAGCGTCGCACCGACCAGTTCGTCCAGCGACAATTCGCGCGTCCCCGCGGAAGCCTCTTCCAACAGACCGAATAGATGAAACGCATACATTCTGCGCCGCGCCGTCTCCTCGGAAACGTTTTGAGACGTGGCGAAGCTCTCGACCGTCTGCCCCTCCTTGAGCGTCTTGAGAGCTTTCACTTCTTCGGTCGTGAGCTGGAGGATTTCGGCGTCGCGCGGAGCTTTGGAAACCAGCCGGTACGTCCGGCCCGGCTTTCCGAATCCCTCCGCTTCCAATCTGGACAACGGAAAGGACGACTCGATACCCCGCAGGATCAAACGGACCGTCGCCGTTTTCAGCGGTGTTATTCTTTCCAAAAAAGTCGTGTCTTCGGCCGCCGAAAATTCACCGCGATCCCACGAAAAGACGTCTAAAATCTTTCCCGCTAAATTCTCCTGAAGAGACTCATATAACCGGGCGGGGTCGATGGCCCCCATCGACAAGAGAATCTCGCCCAACGGTTTGCCTTTTTCGAGCGATTGGACGAGAGCCGACTGTTCCTGCTCCGGCGTAATCTGTTTCTGTTCGACCAAAAACTTTCCGATGGTCTCGTGCAGCAGGTTGGATTCCGCGGAAACCGGATGCCCGTTTTCCAAAAAAATCTTCTTGGAAACTTCGCCCCGTTTGGCTTCGAGCACGCCCGTGAACTTGAGCCCGGCCAAGCGCCACAAAACGGCCGGGAACGGCGTTTTGAGAAAATCGCCCTGGGTCAATTCCGCGGGAAGGGACACTCGATCTACGCTTTTCGGATACCGGAGACCCTGAAGGAAAACGTGCAATTAAAGCCGGCCTTGTTCACGCGCCCGGAATAGGTCTCCTCCCCGTTCCCCTCGAACGAATTGATATCGTCGAATCTCCCGGTCAACCGGGCCGTCCGTAAGACATTGCCCTCCAGGCCCCCCGCATCCGCGATATCGGCTCCGCCGACGTCAAAGGTCGAATTGAAATTGAGGGCGCCGCGCAACTTCACTTCAATCTTGTCGAAACTGATGTCTCCGTCGTCATGCTTTACGACCACTTCCCGCGAATCGCTTGTGCCGGCGGTCGGAGATCCGATGAGCGTCTCGGAAGCACAGCCATCGGAGGTCACTTCAAAAAGGACCGTAAACGTCCCCGTGAATTGTTCGCCCGCGCCATCCCCGGCCGAAATACCCACGACTTCATCGAAGCTCGAACCTCCGCCGCTGTTTCCGCACTGTGCGGCGGAGAGGATCACCCCTCCGATCAGCAGTGCTTTCAAGACCGACTTCATACCTCAGGCCGCTATGGCCGACTCGGCCGATTTAATTCCGACGACGTCCACGACGTGCGGTCCCCGGGGTTTCACGGAAACGGAGCTGACTTTCTTGGGAAACGGATAATCGAAGTGGAACCGGTCGGGAAACGAATTGGCGTGTCCACAAAGCTTGGCGAAACGAGGGTCCGCCACCTTCCCAAGCACCGACACACTGTTTCCGGTCAGCACGGCGGAAACCGTGTACGTCGACATTTCCTCCGGCAGTCCATATTTGTACCTAAACGGGTGGTTCGGCGCCTTTTCGGGAAGATAAATTCGAATGATGTACTGGTCACTTTGTTCAAAAATCGTTCGAACGCGGCCGTATCTTTTCTGCACTTCGTCTCGGTCCTCGACTTCGTTCTCATGCGCTTCCCACCGGGGCTCCCACCCTTCAACTTCTTTCAGAACCACCTCGACAGGAGCTGATTGCGCGGCACCGGCTGCCGGCGCACCCGCCGCTTCACCCTCTTCCTTCTTTTCTCCTTTTTTCTGCCGCGTGTACGCCGTGCTCTTGGACTTGTCGAAGCCTTTGAAAAAGTCGGCGTTGATGGCGATGAATTTTTTCTGATCGGCCGGGACCTGGTCTCCCGCCCAAATTGCTTTCACCGGGCAGACCGGTTCACAAGCGCTGCAATCGATGCACGTGGCCGGCTCGATATAATATTGAGGGGACCCTTCGAGAGAATGAATCGAGTCGACCGGGCATGCGTCGACGCATGCCGTATCTTTCACTCCGATGCAGGGTTGCCCGATGACGTAAGCCATTGAAGTTCCTGACTGTTCGACGTTTTACTGGTGCCGATTCCCATTGTAAAGGAGAATGCCGCGAATGCCACGTTCCCTGCCGCCCGAACATCCGGAGGAAAATTCAAAGCGTTGTCCGAATTGCGCTTCGCCTTTGGTCATCCGTGAAGACGAATGGGTCTGTTTTACGTGCGCGTATAGCGAGAGGGTGAACCCCGGCTAGGAGCCTGTCCGACCAAGGCATGAAAATCATGACACATTCCAGTATTGATATAAGACTATCGTTCGTGATAGTCTTAGGAAGTAATGAAGGACACAGGACCGGGACATCGAACAGGTGAAAACGTATTGGAGGTCGATCCATGTATAGACATGTTTCTTTCGACAAAGCGCTAGCAAAGGAGCTTCAGAAGCGTGACTTCGCGCGGGAGTTTCTTCTCGCTCAAATGGAGGGAGACGAAGCACTACCTCTTGTCGAAGCATTACGAGTAACCATCCGAAGAATGGGCGTAAAGGAGTTCGCCAAGAAGGCGCATATACGCGCGAATAATGTGTCACGAATGCTCAACGGACATGTCGAGCCTTCAATCGATACTTTGGATCACTTTCTGGGACTGTTTGGTCTCCGAACCAAACTCTTCGTTGAGAAGGTCGCCTAAGAGGTTCCGGCCTCTTGGAAACTGAAGCAATCATTTCTGCCTCGATCGAATTGCGCGCTTCATATACTTTCGTGCTCATCGTGCCCTCCCGTACTTTAGAACGGAAATCGTATTTTTGGTCCATCGCAGCTGAAACGGCAACTTGCGAGGTCGGCCGGCGAGGGAATCGAAACGGGGTGACCCGATCTTCCAGCGGACCCCGCTGAAGATGATCGCCTGAAATCTGGCGGAGACAGGGTCGGATGGGCGAACCGCTTATTCGCCGATGAATTGAATAATGAGTTGCCGAGCGCGGGGACGGGTGTCGAAATCGATCATGACGATCTCCTGCCAGCGCCCCAGACTTAAGGCGCCGTCATTAAAAGGGACCGTCACGGACTGACCCTGCAATTGACCGCGTAAATGACTATGGCCGTTGTCCTCCCCGGCGTTCAACGTATTGTGATTCAACGCGGGGTCTTTCGGGATCAATCGTTCCCAAAAAACGTTCGTATCGGATCGGAGGCCGGGTTCATCTTCAATAATCATAATGGAAGCGGTCGTGTGGCGAACGAAAACGGTCACGATACCCGCTTTCAGACGGCTGCTCGTCAACGCTTCCTTGACCTGCTTCGTCAGGTTTTCAATCTGGCCGCTCCCGCGCACGGTCAGTTCGAGCGGTATGCTTTTCACGGTCATGCGCTGCCCGCCGACATCGTTCGAAGGAGCTGCCGTTCGGTGCGCGTGAGCGAACGTCCCCGGGCCTCTTCGAGAAGTTCGTCGAAGGCTCCCTCCGCCACCAGCGACCAAAGCGAGGACACGACCGGCTCACTTAAGATTCCCTCTTGTTGCAATTCCGCCAGATAGGAGAATGCGTCGGGCAACGCTTCCTTCTCCCTCGTATAATAATCCTGGCCCCGTTGCCGGTTGTTGTAGGCTTCAAATTGTTCGCACGCGACCAGAATTTCGCCCAGCTCCCGAATCCACGGCTCCGCGCCGGCCAATTTTTCAGGATAATAATAGTAGAGCATGACCAGTTCCATCCAAGGCAGCCAGCGAATACCCATCTCCGCAAGCTTGGGTTTCACTTCCCGCAGGCGACGGCCCAAACGCCGGGCGTAGCCCAGTCGCATTTCGACCTGTTCCAAAGCCCAGTCGTCGAGGGCGATTCCGGCCGCTTCCAGTTCACGCCCGTAGCGTTCGACGAACGCTTCCGTTTCACGCCCGTATTTCGTCTGGGGATGGACCACCCGCCATTCCCGCGGCCGCGTCGGAATTCCCCGCATTTTGGCCCAGGACCAAATCAACCCGAACAGCTTCCGGTCGAGCCCCGCCCGCCCGAGGTCGTGCAAAATGCAGGCGACCTGATATCGCCTCACGCGCTCGGTGTCGTGTCCCAGCTTTAGAGCCACCGAGGCGCACATCCGGGCCGTTCTCAAAGCATGCTGCCGGTCGTAGCCACGGATGACGCGCTGGGGACGTCGGGGGTCGGGATAATCGTAAAAGCGCAGCAGCTTCCGCACGAGCGGAAGGGGCACCAGAAGCGGCGCGTAGGTGTTCTTACGATTCAACATGTCAAAGCGGAGGGGTTCCCATCTATCGTCGTCCCCCGGGTGTGTCAAGGCGCCGTTTTTCTTCTTACCACTTGTGCCAAAGGAGCTATCATGCCCGCACGGGCTCCCGGCACTATGAAGTCAGAAACGATCATCGATCTTCGGAGCGATACGGTCACGCGACCGACTCTGGCCATGCGGAAGGCGATGGCGGAAGCCGTCGTGGGCGACGATGTATTGGGCGACGACCCGACGGTGATCGCTCTCCAGGAAAAAGTGGCCCGACGGCTCGGCAAGGAAGC
>DATDPG010000135.1 GCA_035292885.1 Bdellovibrionota bacterium
GATCAAAAGCGATGTCCGAATCATCGCGGCTTCCAATCAAAATTTGGAGGAGGCCGTCCGTGAAAAGCGGTTCCGCGAAGATCTCTATTATCGTCTCAACGTCATCACGATCACGATTCCCCCGTTACGCTCCCGCCGGGACGATATTCCTCTCCTCTTGAATCATTTCCTCGTGTATTACGCTCAGAAAAACGGAAAACGAATCACCGGTTTCTCGGAAGAAGTGCGGCAGCTATTGATGGATTATGGCTGGCCGGGAAACGTTCGCGAACTGGAAAATCTCGTGGAGCGCGCCGTGGTGCTTACGAAGGGACCGGAACTGACGGTCGATCATCTCCCCGAATTGGTTCGAAAAGCTCCGGCGGCGGAAGGAGACCGAATCCCGATTCCGATCGGAATGCCTCTCGAAGAAGTCGAAAATTTGCTGATCCGCGAGACTCTCAAACGGGCTGGGGGGGATAAAACGCTGGCCGCAAAACTATTGGGCGTTGCGCCAAGAACCATTTACCGGAAGCTGGGAGGCGAATGACATTCTGTCAGCCCATCGGGCCGAGGCGCGACAATTTGGCAACCTGACTCGACACGCAATTCTCGCAGAGTTCGGCACACCCAATCCGCTTTAGCTTTCAATAACTTTCACTTTCCGTGAGATCCGAGAAATCCGCCGTACTGGCATAGGGCTTGCCCACGGAAGATTATGATGCGGTGGATCGACCTGATTCAGCGATACCGAACGACAACCAATGTCACCGGCACGATTCTGGTCGGCTGGCTTCTTTCCGCCATCGTCGGACAAACGATCGGCTTTCTTGTTCCGGCGTCGAAGGATTTTTCCGGACCTTCCGTCGCCGCGGTATCCGAAATCGACACGCTCGCCTTAGCCAGATCGAACACCCAGGCCATCGACTACTACATGCCGATTTGCGAAAGGAATATCTTCGATTCACTTAAACGATCGCCATGCGCCGACGAAGCGGCCGCCGGTGAAGAACAACCGGTTCAGCTCGATCTCAACTCACCGCCCGTAAAAAGCGATATCGGGGCAAAACTTTTGGGAACGATGGTCTCGACAAACCCGAACTTTTCGTTCGGGACGATCGCCCCGCGGGGGAGCGGCGAATCGCAGAGTTATTACATCGACGATACGTTGATGGATGAAGCGAAGATTTACGATATTCAACGAAACCGTGTTTTTTTCATTCGAAACGGCCATCGCGAATACATCGAGGTCGAAAATCTGCCGTCGATCTACGGATCCGGACCCGTGGTCGATTCCGTCCCCGCGCCTTCGGCCGGCGAGGGAATCAAACACGAGGGAGACAAAGTCATCGTCGCCCGTGCGAAAGTCGACGCGACTTTGGGTGACCTGAACAACATCATTCAACAAGCCCGCATGGTGCCGCATTTTGAAGGGGGACAAGTGAGCGGTTTCAAGGTTTTCGCGATCCGGCCCGGAAGCATTTTTCAAGAATTGGGATTGAAAAACGGGGACGTAATTCAGCGAATCAACGGAGCCGAAATCAACACCGTCGAAAAGGCGATCCCGATGCTTCAGCTGGCACGAACGGAAAATTCGTTGACGATCGATTTAAACCGCCGAGGACAAAAACAAACGTTATCGATTGAGATTCGATGACAGAGGAGAAAATCATGAAACCAAGAAACAAAACTTCGTCACCCTCGCTAAAAATAGGCCGAATATCGATGGCCTGTTTCTTGGTTTCTCTCAGTGGTTTCGGGATCAAGATTTCCGTGTCGGCGCAGGAAGCGGTGCCGCAGCCGAGTCTGTCGGTGGATGAGAAAGTTCGGAGTCAGCCACCCAACGGACCGGTTCGGCCGGGCCAGATCGACGGCCCCGCAAATCCCGACAGCGTGCCTCGCGGCGTGATTGAAACAACTCCGATCGTCAATCCAACCGTGGTGGAGCAAGCAGCCGAGGCGGCCACGCCTCCCCCGGTTTCGACTCCGGTTGCGATTCAGACCCCTTTTTCCCCGCCGCCCCCTCCCCCACCCGTAAGGCCTCTCCCGCCCAATCGGATGGGGCAGCCGATGGTTCCCGGTTCCCGGCCTTCTATGCCGACGGGATCCAGGCCATCGATTCCTCCTCCCCCTCCGCCACGCACTTCTCCGCCCTATGAAGCAACGAGCAAGCCGGCATGGCCGATGGCCAGGGATTCAAAAGGACTTGTGAATCTCGATTTCGTGGACGCGGAAATTTCGGAAATCGCGAAGTCGATCAGCGAGCTGACGAAACGGAATTTCATTCTCGACGACAAAATCCGAGGAAAGGTCACGATCATTTCACCCACGCCCGTCTCCCCCGAAGAGGCCTATCAGGCCTTCATCTCGGCTTTGGAAGTCAAAGGCTTTACGATCGTCAAAGCGGGAAGACTTTTGAAGATCGTACCGTTGCGGGACATGAAGACGTTGCCGATTCCGACGGAAGTCGAGCACCCGGTGGGCGGTGACGACATTTTCGTCACCCGACTGATTCCGCTCAACTACATCAGCGCGGCGGAAATCGTGAAATCGTTGCGAGGATTGGTCTCCAAGAACGGCGATCTTATTTCGTACGATCCCACGAACACGTTGATTCTCACCGACAACCTGAGCAACTTGCGTCGGTTGATTAAGTTAATCGACCTGTTGGATCAAAAAGGCTTTCAGGACGTCATGGAGGTCATCAAACTCAAATACGCTCCGGCGACGGATACCGCCGACAAGATCCGAAATATTTTGGATCTCAAGGATCAACGCGGCGGCCAGCCGCCTGGAGCGCCTCAGCCGGCCGCCGGGGAAGGACAGGGTTCGCAGTCCATATCCAAAATCATTCCGGACGAACGGACAAACTCTCTCATCGTACTGGCGAATCGAGAAGGCTTGCGGCGTGTTCGCGAAATCGTCGAGAAAATCGATCAGTCGATCCAGAATGAAATCGGCAAGGGTCGAATCCATGTTCATTATCTCCAATACGCCGACGCCGGCGAACTCGCGGCCACCCTGGCCAGCCTGAGCGGCGGCGGAGGCGGCGGCATGCGAGGTGGCCGCCCGAAATCGACGGCCGGCAGCCGTCCCACCGGAACCATGTTTCCAACCCCTGGAGGTTCTTCGAGCCCTCCTCCGATTCAGCCCTCGGGTCCCGCCGGAGGCGCGATCGCGAGCATGGACCTCTTTGGCGGCGAAGTTCACATTACGTCGGATCTTCCGACGAACTCCCTGGTCATCACCGCCTCTCCGGCCGATTACGAAGCGCTTCTGCCGGTAATTCAAAAACTCGACGTGCGCCGTCCCCAGGCGTTCGTGGAAGCCATGATCTTGGAGGTGGATATCGACAAGGCTTTCGATTTTGGAACGGCCATGCACCTCGGCACCCAGTTCGGGGACAACAACGATACGACGCTTTTCGGCGCCACCAGTTTTGGAAGCACGAGCTCCATATTCTTGCCCACCGATCCGTCCGCTCTCGGCGGGATGACCGTGGGTCTGCAAGGCAAGACCATCGACATTCCGGTGGCCGGCGGACAGACGCTGACGATTCCCACGTACGGAGCGGTCTTCCGGGCGCTTCAAACCAACGGAACGGTCAACGTCCTATCCACACCCAACATCCTGACCAAGGATAATATGGAGGCGGAAATCATCGTCGGCCAGGTCGTTCCGTTCATCACCGCACAGGGACGCGACGTGAACAATCAGCCGATCAACCAGATTCAGCGCGAAAACGTGGCGATCACCCTGCGCGTCACGCCGCAGATCAACGAGTCGGACGACATAACGATGGATATTTTTCAGGAAATCCAGGACCTCGTTCCGGGCCCCGATGTTCAGACGTTCGGACCCACGACCTCCAAGCGGTCGGCGAAAACAACGGTGCTGGTGAAGGACAGCCAGACGGTCACCGTGGGAGGATTGATCAGCGATCAGGAACGGAATTCCATCAGCAAGGTTCCCGTACTCGGAGATATTCCGATCATCGGCTGGTTTTTCAAGACCAAGAGCAAGACGAAACGAAAAACGAGCCTGGCCATTTTTCTCACGCCTCACATCATCCGTGAACCGGAGGATCTGGAGAGCATGACCATCCGAAAGAATGTGGAACGCCTCCGCTTCCTCAAGGAAAACAACGTCCCGGATCATCCGGGTCTCGAAAAATATCATCTGGATCGCGAACTCCAAGCGCCCAAGAAACTGGCTCCCCCAACCAGTAGAAAGCCGGTGCCGGCGGACGGGCCGACGGCGGCCTTTTTGGGCACGACGGAAGGGGTCCCCGCGGCAACGATCGTGGAGGCGACCCCTCAATGAAATCCCCCTGGGATAAGGACCCCGGCACCGTGATCATCCATAACGAAGAAGTTACGGAGCACTGGAGCGCCGAAGAGCATCTCGCGAAACAGAAGGAAGCGGCGGCCAAGAAAACGCAGACTCCTCCTGTTCAACCGTCCAAAGCTCCGGTACTTCCGAAATCGTCCGCAGCTCCAAAGTCCGCGGCCCCCTCGGGGACTCCAGCCAGTGCTGAGGATGTGGGCCGAGCGATCGACGAGACGCTCGGCAAGATCGGCTCCCAAAAAGAGGAAGAGTTCACCGGTTCGCTTTCGGCAGCGGATTTCACGACGGCGAAGGGGGCGGATCTCCGGGAAATCCTTCTCACCACGACCAAACTGACGCGGGAGCAGCTCGACGAAGCGTTGGCCGCGGAACGAGACGCCGCCAAC
Source organism: Bdellovibrionota bacterium (assembly GCA_035292885.1). Classification (NCBI taxonomy): domain Bacteria; kingdom Pseudomonadati; phylum Bdellovibrionota; species Bdellovibrionota bacterium. The sequence goes on from DATDPG010000135.1 coordinate 4,713, forward strand.
ACCGAAATGATCGGCGACATTCTCGTGAGAAAGAAACTGATCACGGAGGACGATCTCCTTAATGCGCTGAGCCTTCAGCTCGGAATTCCCGTGGACCGCCAGCTGACGGTCGAAGAGGTGGCCCAAGAACTGATTGCAAAGGTCCCGATCAACTTCGCCAAAAAACACGGCATCGTTCCGCTGAAAAAACACCGAAACACGGCGTACGTAGCGGTATCAAACCCCCTCGACCTTTCGCCGATCGACGATCTTCGGATCCTTCTGCAAATGGACGTGAAACCGATCCTCGCGAAGAAGTCGCAGGTGCTCGACGTCATCAATCGCATTTACGACCGGCAGACCAAGGCCCACGAAGACCTCATGGAGGACCTGGAGGAACAAGGTTTCGACTCAATGGCGCTTCCGGAGACCCAAGACCTCCTCGACAGCGAGGACGAGGCGCCGATCATCCGCCTGGTCAACACCCTGCTCTTCCGCGCGGTGAAAGACCGGGCCAGTGACATCCACATCGAGCCGTACGAAAAGGAGCTGTCGGTCCGCTTCCGCATCGACGGCGTGCTGTACGAAATCATGAAACCGCCGAAACGGGCGCAGGCCTCCATCAGTTCCCGAGTCAAGATCATGGCTCAGCTCGACATCGCCGAAAAGCGGGTTCCCCAGGACGGGCGAATCAAAATCAAGATCGCCGGACGGGACGTCGATATCCGCGTTTCCACCCTGCCCACCTCGTTCGGCGAATCGATCGTCATGCGACTGTTGGACACCTCCCACGTCATCTTGAGTCTGGAAGATCTCGGGTTCAGCCAAGAACAGCTGCAAAGGGTCCAGCAGGTCATTTCGCAGCCGCACGGAATCTTTCTCGTCACGGGACCCACCGGTTCAGGTAAGACGACCACGCTATACGCCTGTTTGTCACGCGTGAATTCGAGTGAAGTGAAAATCATCACGGTCGAGGATCCGGTCGAAATTCAGTTGACGGGGATCGCTCAGATCCAGGTGCACGACAAGGTCGGTTTGTCGTTCGCCGAAGGACTGCGTTCGATCCTTCGCCAGGACCCCGACATCATCATGGTGGGAGAAATCCGGGATCTCGAAACCGCCGACATCGCCATCCGCGCGTCGCTGACCGGACACTTGGTTTTCTCCACGCTGCACACCAACGATGCGATCGGGTCCGTCACGCGTCTGATCAACATGGGAGTCCCTCCCTACCTCGTCTCTTCGTCCCTCACGGCGGTCATGGCTCAGCGTTTGGTGCGCGTCGTTTGCAAAGAATGCCGCGAGGCGTACAGCCCGTCGCCCCAGGAGCTGAAGGACTTGAACATCAACCCCGAAGTCGCTCGCAAGGCCACGATCTTCAGGGCGCGTGGATGCCCCAACTGTTTCAATACCGGGTACCGCGGTCGGTCCGGAATTTATGAAATTTTGGTCGTCGACGATCAGTTCAAGAATCTCATCGTCGGCGGCGCCGACGACACCACCCTCAAGAAAAATGCGAACGCCCGGGGAATGAAAACCCTTCGTGCCGACGGAGCCCAGAAGGTTCTGCAGGGAGTCACCACGATCGAGGAGGTCTTGGGCGCCACCCAAGACGAGCTGACGCTCTCGTAATATGCCGGTCTTCGAATACAAAGCGGTCACCCCCGCGGGCAAGAACATCAAAGGCATCATCGACGCACCCAACGCTTCGGAAGCGCGCAGCCGCCTTCGAAAGGAGGGCGTATTCCTGACGGAAATTCAGGAAACGAAAGGCGAGGAAACTCCCGCGGCTCCGGGAAACATCCGTTTTTCCCGGGGAGTATCGGCCCAGGACATCACGATTATGAGCCGGCAGCTGGCCACGCTTGTCGCCGCCGGAATCCCGGTCGTCGAATCGTTGACCGCCCTCGTGGATCAGGTGGAGAACGTTAAACTCAAGCGGGCGCTCTCGGACGTCCGTGAAAAAGTGAACGAAGGCAGCTCGCTTGCGGACGCCATGGCGGCGCACCCAAAGATCTTCGCCAACCTTTTCGTCAACATGGTTCGGGCGGGCGAAGCGTCGGGCGCTTTGGAAATCGTTCTGAACCGTTTGGCCGATTTCAACGAGAATCAGACCCGCCTTCGGGGCAAGATCGCCGCCACGATGGCGTATCCGGCGATCATGCTCTTCATCGGCGGCGCGGCGCTGGTCGTTATCTTCACGATGGTCATACCCAAGTTGGTCCGGCTTTATGAAGATTTAAAACAGGCGCTCCCTCTTCCCACACGAATTCTCATCGGCATCAGCCATTTCGCGACCTCGTATTGGTACGTCGTCGTCGCCCTGGCGATGATCGTGTTTTTCTCGGTCCGGGCCTATATCCGCACGCCGGCCGGGCGCCGAAGATTCGACAAATTCACGTTGAATATGCCGATATTCGGAGCCCTTTTCCGGATGGTGGCGATCGCCCGGTTCGCCAACACGCTTTCCACCCTCTTGGCCAGCGGCGTACCGATCCTTCTCGCGATGGATATCGTGAGAAAGGTCGTGAACAACGTCGTGCTCGCCGACGTGATCGAGCATGTGCGGACCAACGTTTCTCAGGGCGATTCGATCGCGGAGCCGTTTCGCCGGTCCGGGGAATTTCCGCCGCTCGTCACGCACATGATCGCGGTGGGAGAAAAAACGGGACAGGTGGAAGCGATGCTGACGAAAGTGGCCGAGACTTACAACAACCAGGTCGACGCCCGCGTGGCGACGCTGACGTCGCTCTTGGAGCCGGTGATGATCGTCATCATGGCGGTCGTGATCGGCTTTATCGTATTCAGCGTCATGTTACCCATATTCCAAATGAATCAAGCGATTCGATAAGGAGGATCCATGTTGAGACGTTCATTAAGGAAGTTCGCGGTCTCCCGACGTGAGGCGGGGTTCACACTGGTGGAGCTCATCGCCGTCATGGTGATTCTCGGACTGCTGGCCGGGATCGTCACGCTTGGAATCAACGCGCAGGTCCAAAAAGCGCGCGTTCGCACGGCGATCACTCAGATTTCACAACTGGGGCAGGCCATCTCCACCTTTCACCTCGACTGCGGATTTTACCCGGACGCCCTTCAATCCCTGATTTCTCCGCCCGCCGGCGGACGACAATGCAAGGGATACACGCCGGGCGGATATCTAGAAAAGAAAGAGATCCCGTCCGATCCCTGGGGAAACCAATACCACTTCACCTCGCCCGGCACGCATGACGCCGACCGATACGATCTGTGGTCCGACGGCCCGGACGGCCAAGAGGGGACGGGCGACGACGTCGTGAGCTGGTCGACCAACGAGGCCACGCAAGAGGAGTAATCGTGCGCGGAAACGACAGAGGGTTCACGCTGATCGAGCTCGTCTTTGTGATGGTGTTGGTCGCCCTCTTTTCATCCGTAGCGATTCCGTCCGCCGGCAATTTGCTTGGAATCAATTTGCGCTCTTCCACCACTCAAATTGGCGGTTATCTCCGCAGCGCGTACGAACAGGCCGTCATGCGCCAGGAAAAAATCCGCGTGCGGTTCGATCTGACTCGCAACACGTACTGGGCGGAAACGTACGAAGAACCGGCGCCCGTGCCGCCGCTCGATGAGAATACGAAGATCGAGGAGGTTCAAAGCGCGTTCGAGGATCGGGCCGCCCAGCCGCAACTCACTCCCGAGGAAGAGCTGGCTCAGGACCAGGCGCTTCATAAAAAGGTCGACGCAGGCAGCCTGCGAACAACCACCCTGCCCAACGGCGTGAAGTTTAAAGGCGTGTATATCGCCAGTGAGGGAAGGATCGTCGACAGCGGCGCACCGTGGGTGGATTTCACTCCCGGCGGCTTCGCGCCGAAGACGATCGTTTATCTGACGAACAAAAACGGAAGCCGGACGTACAGCATCGTGCTTCAGCCGATCGGCGGGTTATCGAGAATCGAATTGGGAGAGGTGCGCCCCGATGATGTTTAACCGATCCGAAAATAAGTTTGGGCTCCGGTCCCGACGGTATCCCCCAAGTCCATGCTCGTACCTGCGCGTGGACTTGGGTGCCCCCGTCGGGCCACCCAAACCTATTTTCTCTTCGCGCAAAACATCCTTCGTCGAAGGGTTTTCATTCATAGAAGTCATGGCGGCGATGGTGATTTTGTCGATGTCGCTCATCGTCCTCATGGATAGCCAGGGACAGTCCATGAATCTCGTCGGACGAGCGCAAGATCTGGAACAAGCATCTCTCCTGGCAAAATCGAAAATGGTCGAATTGACGGAAGAGGCCACGACGAAGGGAATCACGTCCCTTCGGGAAACCGAAAGCGGCGAGTTCGATCAAACGCAACATCCGGGCTACCTATGGCGTTATTGGATCGCCCCAATCCCTTCGCCCGACTTTGCCAAAATGATGGGCATGGCTACGGAAGGGGTGGACATCGGCGGCCTTGATGAAGAGACAAAAAACACTGGGAATGCAGCCGTCTTAGCGGGCCCCCTTCAAGCAATAGGTGATATCTGGGGAAAGGCGCTTCGGGAGGTTCATGTGGAAGTCACATGGGGAAACGAGAAGAACCCTCGAAGCTACGACTTGGTCACGCATCTGATTGCTCCAGAGGCAATTACCCAAGTTCAGGCCCTGGTCGGCATGCTCGGAGGCGGCCCGGCTGCGGGGAACCCTGCAAACCCCCAAACCGGAACAAATCCGAACACAGGACAAAAATCTTCGTCCCAGCCGTCCAACAGGGGTACCGGGCAGAATCAAGGAACCACCCGATGAAGGATCGAGGCTTTACACTTATCGAGGTCATTCTTGCTTCGGTCATCCTCGCCATCCTCGGCACGCTGACCTGGGGATCGATCGCGGCCACTTTTCAAACGCAACAAACGGTGTCCCGCCACACGGAGATGCAGGAAGTGGGGACGACAACCCTGACCAAGATACAGGAGGATTTAAGCCAGGTCTTTCATGTCGAAGCGCCCAGACCCCTCACCTTCTTTCGCGGCGAGGACAACATGGACCACGACCGCATTCTCTTCAGCGCTCTGTCGCATCTCCCCAGCGGACCCAATGCTCACGAGTCGGATGAGGCGGAGGTGGAGTACGTGACGGAGAGCAACACGTCTTCGGAAGGCCTCTATTTTCTCAAACGCCGCGAGAGCCCGTTTCTCGATGAAAAACCCGAGGAAGGAGGCGATTTCATCCCGCTCGCCTCGAACGTCGCCGCTTTTAATATCGAATACAGCGACGGAACGACGTTCCGACCGACGTGGGACATCCGCTCGTCGGACCAACTCAATAAGATGCCGAAGCTCGTCCGCATCTATCTCCGCTTGCGCGATGAAACGGGACGGGAGGCGGTCTTCGAAACCACCGTCGATATTCCTCTGTCCGAGAACCTAAGCGTTCAAGTCCAGCAACCCGCCGCCGGCGCCCCCGGGACAACGCAGCCGGGCACCATGCCCGGGCAGCCTGGCGTGCGGCCGACGACGACACCTGGAGCAAACCCCTCGGGAGCCAACCCATCGAATGATTTTGATTCCGGAGAGATCCGTTGACGAAGTTGCGGACGAGAGACCGGCGCGGCGTCGCCCTTCTCATGGTGCTCACGGCGATCGCCATTATCACGGCGGTGGTCGTGGAGGTGACCTATACCTCGCAACTTTCCGCGACGATCGTAACCAATCATCGGGATGGTCAAAAAGCCGTGGAGCTGGCACGAGCGGCGTTGCGATGGTCGATTTTCCGAATCCAGCTCGACAATGCGCTGGACCAAGTCCCGGCCGTAGCAAACACGAATTACGGCGGCCGCAAAGACGATCTCTCGGAAGTTCAGTGGGCCTTTCCGATTTCGTACCCGTTTCCCACGGCGGCGCTGGCAGCCGCCGGCTCACCTCAAGAAGGATCGGCGATTCCAACCGCGCAGAACCTGGAAACGCCGGACGGTTCCTTTGTAACGGTACTCAGCGATGAATCCGGCAAAATCAACCTCAATGATGTCGGACGCGGGGGTCCCCCCGGTCAGCAGCAACCTTCCGCGGCTATGGAAATTTTGGAAAATCTCCTGCTGTCCGACCGCTTCAGGATCTACTTCAAAGGCAAAGACCATCGAACGCTGCTCTGGGCGATCGAGGATTGGATCGACAGCGACAGTGAAATCAATCACCTCGGGGGCGGGATCGAGGACGCGGAATATCAAACGGTTAATCACGATCACCACGTCAAGAACGGGCCTTTCTATTCGGTGATGGAAATTCGAGAACTGGCGCCGATGAACGACAAACTCTACCGGGAGCTTCTCCCGTTCGTGACCGTCTACCCCTTCGACGCGCGCCTCCCCCGAATTTCCGCCGCGCCGGTGACCGCCATAGGGAAGATCAATGTGAACACCGCTCCCCTGGAGGTGATCGCGGCCCTGTTCAATCGCGAGGTTTTCCCGGAGCAGCAGCAACGATTGGAATGCGCCCAACAGGTTGTAAAGTATCGGAAGAACGTCGTCTTCCGGTCGATCCCCGATCTCATGAAATTCCTGGAACAGTCGTGCGGCGGAGCCCCGGCCGGCCAGGGCGCGCCGTCGATCCTCAGTTCCCGCGTCCAGCTCTACGTAAATGTGCGGACCGATACGTTTTCCACCGAAGCGACCGGTCTGGCCGGAAACGTCCAAAAAACGATCCGAGCCGTGATCTCGCGGCAGAACCCGACGCAGCCTAAGATTCTTTACTGGAAGGTGCTCTGATGCTTCAAAAAATTCTCGGACTCGACATCGGTTCGTATTCCATTAAGGCGGCCCTTTTCGAAACGACATTTCGATCGTACGAGTTGACCGATCTGTTTGAGTCGGCTCCGTTTGCGGCGGACGAACTCGCGCCGGAAGACCGGCCGGTGGTGATCACGGAAGCCATTCTTCGCCTTCTTCAAGATCATTCCATCGCCGCGCCGACCGTCGTTACGGCGATTTCCGGAATGGGCGTGTCGACCCGAATCCTTACGCTTCCGTTGCCGGCAAGACAGGTCTCGCGTGTTCTGCCGTTCGAACTCGAACCGTTCCTTCCGTTTGATCTCGATGAGATCATTGTCGACCATCACCTCATCTCCTCGTCGCCCACGGAATCGGTTTGTCTGGCCGCCGCCGTGAAGAAGGCAACGTTAGCGGAGCACGTCGCCCTCGTGAAAAACGCCAATCTCGACCCGGCCTTCGTCGGTCTCGACTCGCTCATGCTCTACAACTTAAGCCAGATGACACTTTCCCGGGATCCGGGAACCTATGCGATCGTCGATATCGGCCACCAAAAGACGTCGGTCTGTGTGGTTTCAAACGGCAACATCCAATACGTCCGGACGATTTTTACGGCCGGAAAATCAATTACGGACACGATACGGGAAGAGCTCGATTTGACGCTGGAACAGGCGGTCGAGGTCAAGCACAACCATGGAATTCTCGAACTGGAGAACCAGCCGCTCAAAAGCCCGGATCTCCGCCGCCTTTCCGCAGCGATTCGGACCGTCGTGGATCCCCTCATTCGGGAAGTCCTCCAAACGTTTCACGCCTATCGGGCCCAAGTCTCCAAAGGAAATCCAAGCCCGCAGGCCGTGGAGCGGATTTATCTCTGCGGCGGGGGATCTCTGCTTCGAAATCTGTCCGAATACATGAACGCGATCACGAACGTCCCGGTGAACCGGTTGCGGTTTTTTCCGGAGGACCACGAGGTTTCCCGAAAGCTCGGCAAAAAGGAGCCGGTTTTGGCGCAAGCCGTCGCGCTGGGCCTTCGGGCGGCGGCCCGGGGCGCCGCGGCCAAACATGTCGCGAGCCTCAATTTCCGCAAGAACGAATTTGCTTTCGCCCGGGACTTCACCGGTCTTAAAGAAAAGGCCGTTTTCTTCAGTAAATGGATAACCGCGATTTTCGTCCTCGCCCTCCTTCACGTCGGCCTTCGATACGAGAACCTTTCCCGCCAAAACTCGCGCGTGGAGGCCGCGGTCCTCCGGACGTTCCGCGAGATTGCGCCGGACGTTCAGAATCCGCCGAACAATTCCACGGCGGCCCTGAAAATCCTCGAAGAGAGGATCCAAAAATTTCGCGAAAAGCAGGAGATCCTCACCGCGGGATTGAATGAGATGACGGCTTTGCGGATTCTGCGAGAAATATCGGCGATGCTCCCTCCCGATCTGCCGATCGATGCGCAAGAACTGACGATCAACCGGAACACCGTGACGATCCGAGCGAACACCGACTCCCTTGCGTCGGTGGATGGGATAATCGCCTCGCTTCAACAGCATTCCAAATTCAAAAAAATCGAGCGGGGAGACACGCGGGAATCCGCGGACGGGAAAAAGACGTTTCAAATTACGATGAGTGTCGGCGACGAGGAACCGACGCCCAAAGACCGGAGGCGGCCATGAATCTCCCTTTCGACCGGTGGCGTGAGCTCCTGGGACAACTCGAAGTCGTTAAGACCTATTACGCGCGGCTCACGGAACGGGAGCGCCTGATCGTCTTGGGCTCCGTCGCGGCCGGGATCCTTTTCATCATGATCGTCATCTACTCCGCGCTGCTGGCGGCCACCGCGAGCATGGACTCAAGGATTGAAAAAAACCGAAAAAACATGAAGCGCTTGCAGGAACTTCAATCCGTTTACATTCAATCCGAACGACAAATACGGGAACTCGATCAAATGATCCGCCGCACCGACCCGAGCTTTCAGGCCGCGACACACCTTGAACAGCTCGCCCGGCGGTACGGCATTACGATCGACTCTCTCAAAGACCGGCCCGGCCCCCCGAACGACCTCTATCGGGAGACACAGGTATCCGTTTCCGTCCGTCAGATCACATTGCGTGCATTAATGAGTTATCTGTTCGACATTGAGACATCCCGGCAACTGCTCCGCGTCAGTTCGCTGCAAGTTCGACCCAATTTTACCGACCCGACGCTCCTTCAGGTCACGTTCGTGGTTTCCACCTTTCAACCGAGCCAAGGCACATGAAGTTTCTTCCGACCAAAGAAACGCTGAAAGCGTTCGCCAAATATATCGCTCTCGGCAGCGTCGTTTTCTTTATTGGTGTCGTCTGGAATTTTCCGTACGAGCGAATCCGCGACACGCTGACCAGTTCGCTCAAGCGGCAAACCGGTTACATGATCGACATGAGCACGCTCTCGCCGGCGCTTCCGATCGGATTCAAGGCCGCGAACGCCCGAGTTCAGGGACCCCCGCTCGGAACTCTTCCCGTGGACATCGAATTCGACGAACTGCGCATCACGGTCTCCCCCTTTTCCCTCTTCCTTTATCCCTTCCGAAAATCACTCTCCCTTTCGTACAGCGCCGAGCGGCAAAAAAACGTCTGGAGCGGCAACGCTTCGCTGGGCAAGGACGAAGTTTCCTTCAAGATTAAAACGAAAGAACTGAAATTAAAACAGTCGATTCCGATGGAACAAATCAATCCTCTGTTCGCGGGCTCCGACGTCACGATGGCGGCAAATGTCGGCCTGTCGGCGTCGCTCTCGGGTTCCAGGCCCTCCGTCATGCGGGGAGATCTCTCCGCGGCGGAAGGCAAAATCGCGTTCACGGCGTCGGAAGTTACCGTGAAGGGCCCTGTGGTCAACCATGGATTCAATACTCTGCGATTCGATAAAGTTACGCTGGACGCCCGGATGCAAAAGGGGAAGCTTGATGTGAACGCGATTACCCTTTCCGGCCCGGATATCGCGGGCACGGCGAACGGCTCCCTGAAAATCGACCCGTATTTCCCGCGAAGCCAGCTCCGGCTCGAATCGAAACTCACGATCTCGGAGAAAGCCAAAGTAATCCGGGATTTCGTCACCGCGTTCGGTGAAACGTTGGGCATTCGAATGGACCCCAACGGCACCTTCGCGCTTCGAATCGAGGGACCGCTGACTCCGATCGACCGCTTAAGCGTTCGAGGATACTAGGCTATAATCCTTTTTTATCGTGCCGGCCCCCAATACAAAAGATGCTGCACCGCGCGAGTCGGTGCGCGTTCCGCTTGAAACCAAGGTCAATCTGGAATTTGAAAAATTCACCGGATTCATCACGGAATATTCCTCCAACATTTCGGACGGCGGAATGTTCATCAAGACGCACGAGCCCAGGCCGGTCGGAACAATTTTGAGTTTTGATTTCCGGCTGCGAGACAATTTCAAGCTCATTCAAGGGCTCGGTGAAGTGGCCTGGGTTCGGCAAATCGATGCCGCGCCGGACAAACCGGCGGGCATGGGAATCAAATTTCACGATATCGATGAACCCAGCCGCGAGTTGATCAAGACGATGGTCAGCCACCACGTGAAATCCGGCGGCGCTCCTTTCAACGTTGACGACTTCATACGGGAGACCGCGAACCCGACACCCCTGATACCGGCCAAGGGACCGGCCACGGTGGAAGAAGATTTCAAGGCACTGTTTGAAGCCGCCGATCCGTTCCAGCAGACCCCTTCGGTTTCCCCCGACGTCGCCGCCCCCTCTCCTCCTCCAGCGCAAAAACCAGAGCCTCCGTCATCCCCTGCCCCACCGGCCACAACTTCACCGCGTCCCCCAACCGCGCGAACGCCGGCGGTTGCCACATCAACGCCCAAACCTACCAAGAGACTAGGGATCGTGATCGAAGACGAAAGCGTATTGGGAGACGAACCGATTCTCAAAACCACCATACGTCCTGCAGAGGACCTTCAGCCGTCCCGTTCGCGGGCGTGGTTGTTGGTCCTTGCCGGCTTACTATTGATGGGGGTTGGAGGCGCTGCGTTTGTCTTTAAGGAGAAACTGACGACACCGAAAGTTGCAACCCCTGATGAAGCCGCCATGAAGACGCCTCCGGCCACCCATCCAAATCCCGCGCCCACGGCGGAAACGAAAGTCTTTGTACCCCCGGCCGCGACGCCTTCGCCGGCCGCAGCGGTTGAGACCGTAAAGATCGAGCCACACGTATCGAAAATCACAGCGCCCGAGGCAAAAACCGTGGTCGCCCCCCGGCCCGCAAATGGCCTATCGATCGTGGAGAACATCACCGGACAACAGGTCGGCGACGAAACTATTTTGACGGTGTGGGGAAACGGGGACTTTTCAACGGAACGATACAGCCATCTCCGTGTGGGCGGGCCGAAAGCCCGAGAAGTCATCAAAATCGGGGGAATTCGCCAAGCCTACCCCAAATCGACGCTCGCCCTGAAATCGGCCCACGTGCGACAGGTACGAACCGGCTATCACGCCGAAGGCGGAGGCGAACTCCATATCGTTCTGGACCTTTTGACCCCGCAGGTCACGCTCAGCAAGATCGTCTCCCACGGATCCAAGCTCCAAGTGCATCTGACGAAATAGACATTCCGCCACTGCCGAGGTATTTCTCCGGGGCGCATTCAAACAACGTTTGCGACGAAGGGATGCGGAAAAATCCGCGTTCCGTGCTTTGCCCAAGCGGGTCAGACAAAGGAACGCGAAGTTTTTCGCAGACCAAGGCGCGAAGCTCGGCGAGAGCGCAGCATACCTGCTAAGGTATGTGAGCACCGAGACGAGCTTCGCAACGAAGGGATGCGGATAAATCTGCGTTCCGTGACAAATGGGCGACGTACCCAAGTGGTAAGGGAGCAGTCTGCAAAACTGCGATTCGCCGGTTCGAATCCGGCCGTCGCCTCCAAAAGATTTCAAGCGAAAAGATCCGGAAGCCGTTAAACCGTGAAAAGCAAAAACGAACGGTTTCGATAGTTTGATCGGATCAATTCGGGGAACGCATCACGCAAAGTCACTCGTTATCACGGAACGTGGCTTCTTTTTGGCTACCGTTTGGCTACTCACGTCTTGATGCGAATGTGCTCACCAGGTGTTTTCCACGACGACACATTTCTGATCATTGTCGATTTTCACCTCCGAGTGGCTACCCATGCCGTGAGTTACGTAACCAAACGCCTGACATTCGAAGGTTCTGCCCCCTGGCCCATACCAGTGGAGTTGGACCGCTCCGTCACCTTTGGCATGGAACAGTTTCGACAATTTGGCTTGAGGTTGTAGCTGGCCTAAATGGATGCTGTCTTGCTTGATGGAGTAATCCACGACCAGATTCAGATCTTGAAGTGCTGAGCGGCTCACATTCGATATCACAATCTTGTTGAAAGATCTGATCGCAGCTCCTCCCCAAAGGCATAGCCCCGCGATCGGGTAATTCATGAGAAGCAGCAACAAAGCCCAAACCGCGCGACGCGAGGTTCCTGAAGGAAGGGTTTCCCGGTGAAAGGCAAGAAGCGTGAGCATCGAACCAATGGCCGCGAGATTAGCAACAATGCTCACGAATAAGAACAAAATGCCAAGCAACTCAAGCAGAGGGTTGCGAGTGAAAAAGAACACTACAAGAATGACGCCAGCGACCACTGGTGGCACAACCGCGACACCATGCGCCCATGGAACATATCGTTCAATCTTCATTGGTCTGACTTTCGCCTTACGGAAATTCTAGCCGTTCGGGGCCTGTTCAAGCGGCCCGCCCCCTCAGTCCCTCCGCGACTCGCGTCTGAAGATCGAGCACGAGGCCCAGCTTCCGCGCGTAGATAACAAGCTTATCCAGGGACATCTTGTTGACCTTTCGCGTTCGCAGGTCGCTCACCTGCGAGGGTTGCGCGTCCAATACTTCGCATAATTGCTTCGTGGACAGTTTCTTCTCCGTGATTCTCTGACGAATCGAATGCCAGAGAATATTTTTCACTTCGAGAACGGCCGCTTCTTCCGGGGAAAAGCCGAGAGCTTCATAGGCACTGCCCGTGGTCCTGAATTCGACCCCATGGAATTCCTCGTTTTTTCGTTTCCCGTTTTTCATCGAACTTACCCCTTTCGGATATGACCCATTGCCTCTTTGAAACGGAGACGAATGGTCCGCAGATCCATCTTGCTCGTCTTGCCGCTCTGCTTTTCGAACGCATGGAGCACGTAAATCCTACCTTTCATCTTTACGAGATAAGCCACGCGGTACCATGCCCGCTCGTCTTGGTGCCGTAGCTCGTAAACGCCGGGCCCAGCGGATGGAAGGGGCCGGTAATGCTTCGGCATAAACCCCAACTGGAGAGCGTTCAGTTCGTCGCCGAGCGCCTTTCGGGCCTGTTTCGGAAAGGCCCGCAGGACCTGGCGGGAGTCCCCCATGAAGAGGATCTCCTTCCGTGAAGGCAGGCCGGCGACAATCACGGCACTGACGCTCTCTTATTCATTAATTCATAAATATATAAATTTGTCAATCCACTCATCTTCTTCTTACCCAAGCCCATGATTTCACTTTACTTGAGCTTATCCAACGCATCTTCATGCTCGGCGTATGCAGCTCGTGCGCCCTTCAGAAACGTGTGCGTGTCCGCCGGGACCAGCTCAATCGTTTGCGGCTCAGAGATGAATTTTTCCACGGCGAGTTTAAGCAGCTGGGAAAACTTGATGTTATTTTTCTTCAGATAGTTTTTGACCTTGGTTTCAAGATCGGCACCAAGGCGGACGCTTCGAGGAAGTCCCATTTCGTTACTTACTATAAATACAACGTATCCGCTCCACAAATCCATCTATGAAATGAATTTTGAAGCGAGCAGAGTCGATGGATGAAAAGAACGAGAGCGGAGATCGAAGAGTTCTGGGCTGAGGAAATTACAAAATGGGAGGCGAGCGGGAAGAGTGCGTTGGCGTATTGCCGGGAGCTGAATCTGAAGTACTCGACGTTTGGATACTGGAGGAGACAACTTCGACCTGTGGAAACGGGAAAGGCAATGGCGAAGGCAAGTCACTTCGTGCCGATTCCTGTGATTTCAAATCCAGTCCCCCCCGAGCTCTTTTTTCGGGTGGGTGGATATGAGGTATTGATTCGGAGTTCTTCTTGAGAGGTGTTTCATCTTTTTCGCGGATTCACCTGTACGTGGGAGCTGTGGATTTTCGCAAATCGATCGACGGACTTTCTGGGATCGTGGAGTCGAGCATGAAGTTGGATCCATTTTCCGCTGAGCTGTTTGTATTTGTGAGTCGATGCCGAACGCGACTTCGGATTCTGTATTGGGACCGAACGGGATTTGCGTTATGGATGAAGCGTTTGGAGAAAGAGCGGTTTAGCTGGCCGAGGAAAGTGGAAGAGGCGTATTCGATGAACCTTACACACGCTCAATTGGAATTATTGTTGGAGGGTGTAAATATTTTTCAAATAAAAGCGCATTCGACGTTAACATTTGCTTGCATGAGCTGAACAATCGTTCAAACTCAGTACTACAGTGAGTTTGCAAGAGATCGACACCCATCAGAATGTTTCAGATTTGCAGGGAGTCATTGCAAGTCTTCATCAGCAAAACACCTCCCTAGTAGAAGAAAAAACGTCCTTGGAAGCACAAGTGACGTATCTCAAAGAGAAGATCGAGATTTTTAAGCTGAAGTATTTTGGGAAGAAGAGCGAGAAGGTCACCCGCTTGGCACTCGAACAGCTGGGTCTTTTGTTTAATGAGCTGGAGGAAGAAAAGGCCAAAGCTCCATCCGAGCAGGAAGAGCTGATTGACATTCCCGCACACCAGAGAAAAGCCCGTGGGAAGAGAGCCCCGCTTCCCGCAGATCTTCCTCGTAAAGAAGTCGTGATCGATCTTCCGGAGTCAGAAAAAGTTTGCGCCGAAGGAAACCATCCGATGGTTTGCATCGGGGAGGATGTGTCGGAGAAGTTGGAGATCATTCCCGAAGAGATCTACGTTCTTCAAACCAAGCGGAAGAAATATGCCTGTCAGATCTGTCAGGAGGGTGTGAAGACCGCGGCTCTTCCGCCCTCAATCTTGCCCAAGAGTAACTGTGGGGAAGGCCTCTTGGCTTATCTCGTAACCGCCAAGTACTGCGATCATTTACCGCTCTACAGACTGGAAGAGAAATTGGGAAGAATGGGTGTGGATCTACCCCGGCAAACGCTGGCGAGGTGGATGGGGGAAGCCGCCCAGCAGCTCACTCCCATTCTCAACCTCCTTCAAGACCGAATCTTGGAAAGCTCGTATATCCAGATGGACGAAACCCGGGTTCAAGTTTTAGGAGAAAAACGAAAGCCTGTGCTTTCGGACAAGTTTATTTGGGTGAGACGAAAGCCAGGAGTAGAACCCCTTATTTTATATGAGTACGATCCTTCCCGAAGCAGCGAAGTCCCCAAACGATTACTCCCCGAGT
>DATDPG010000136.1 GCA_035292885.1 Bdellovibrionota bacterium
AGATCATCCGGATCGGCGACAAAATCACCGTCGGCGAACACACACTTTTTGTGGTGCCCGCGGCCCGCGAAGCCAAGACCGCCGTGCGTGAGGATCAATTGGATCAAGCGGAAGAGGAGGAGTGGCGGGAAGCGCAGACCGTAAGCCTAAGCAGCGATGAACTCCAAAAGATTCATCTTGCGAAGATGAAGGCCAAGTCCGAGGAACAGAAAAACATCCTGACGGCGCCGAGATCCAAAGCGCCGCAATTGACGTGCGTTTTGCAGGTGGGGGACAAAAAGCTCGAAAAAACCGTGACGTTCGAATCCGGAAAGAAATTGGCGGCCAAAGGGACCAACGCACTTGAAATTCGCCTGACACTGGGCGAATGGGTGTTTGAAAAGAAGGTTACGTTGTAGCGGTTTACGCTACCATTCTTCCAGGCGAAGGCCGGGCACACGAAAAAAATCAGCTTGGTCCCGTGTGATCAAGACGTTTTCGGAAGCCATGGCGATCGCCGCAATCATCATGTCGTTCGCGCCGATTCGTCGACCTTCTCGTTCCAAATGCGCCCGGAGGATTCCATATTGCTCGGCAGCTGCGTCATCAAAGGGGAGGGAGGAAAACGGAGCGAAAAAGGCACGGAGGCGGCGCAAGTTCTCCTCGACTTTGGCGCTGTGACGGGCTCCAAAGATGAGTTCAGCTTTCACAACGCTGCACAGTGAAACCTCTTCAGGGGATAGAGCCAAAAGTCGGTCGCGAACCTTTCGGTCCGTACCATTCAAATACGCAATACAAATGTTGGTATCGAGAAGGCAGGTCACAAGTCGGATACACGTTCCGGTGGTGGGTCGTTCGGTACGGTGAGTTTCCCCGTCCAACTTCCGTAGAGATTCGAAAAACCTTTTGGCCAGCGATTCGGTCGAAAAGCCCACCGCGCCAGGTCAGCAATATACTTGGACAAACTCTTACGTTGTTGTTTGGCCTCGGTTTTCAACCGCTGGGCCAAAGGATCCGGGAGATAAATCGTGATTTGGGCCACATATATATACTATATGTGGATATAAGTTCGTCAAGTGGCGTCGCCGACCGTTCTTGACGGGGAGGCGGTGCGGCGAATAGGGTTCCGCCCGTTACTATGTTTACCGACGATATTATCCGCCGCGCGTTGGAAGAGGACATCGGATCCGGAGATGTCACGACCGATTCGGTGGTTTCCGCCGAACTTCGGGGGCACGGCCGAATTATGGCCAAAGAAACGCTGGTTGTGGCCGGATTGGGCGTGGCCGGAGGCGTCTTTCTGACGGCCGATCCCCATAGCCGATTCAAACAAACGGTTTCGGATGGAGACCTCGTTCAGTCGGGGACCGTGATTCTCGAAGTGGACGGGACCTACCGATCCCTTCTGAAAGCGGAGCGAGTGGCTCTCAATTTTCTTCAACGCTTGTGCGGGATCGCCACGTTGACACGTACTTACGTTGAATCGACGAAAGGGACGAAAACGAAGATTCTCGATACGCGCAAGACGGTGCCGCTACTCCGCCATCTCGATAAGTATGCGGTCCGAATGGGGGGCGGAGTGAATCATCGACTCGGCCTGTATGATGCGATTCTCGTCAAAGACAATCACATTGCCGCCTGCAAAGGTTCGGTGGCGGAAGCGACGGCCAAAGCAAAAACGCGCTTTCCCGGCAAGCCGGTCACTGTTGAAATCGCGAAATCCGATGATGTGGAGCCCGCGATCGAAGCCGGAGCCACCCGCTTACTTTTGGATAATATGTCGGATGCCGACGTGGATAAGTGCGTGAAAATGATTCGGGGCCGCACTGAAATCGAAGTTTCGGGCGGCGTAACGCTGGAGCGTGTGGCGAAACTGTCTAAACTCGGTGTGGATTATATATCCGTCGGCGCGCTGACGCACTCTCCCCGAGCCGTCGACATCAGTTTTGAAATCGAGCCGGCATGACGAACCATCGAATCGAGACCGATTGTCTGATTATCGGAACCGGGATGGCCGGTTGCACGGCGGCGCTGGAGCTCGCCGACATGGGAATCCGCGTCACGATGATCACGCGGGCGGAGAAGCCGGCCGACACCGCAAGCTCAATGGCGCAGGGCGGAATCATGTTCCACGCCGAGGGAGACAATCCAGCCCAACTGAAAAAGGAGATCGAACAGGCCGGGGCCGGAATCTGCAACCCCGCGGCGGTAGAATTAATAGCCACCGAGGGGCCGGCCTGGGTCGAAAAGATCCTGATGAAACATCTTCAGGTTCCGTTCGATCGGAACGACGACGGCTCGCTGAGTTTGACGGGAGAGGCGGCGCACGGACTCCATCGAATTCTGCACTGCGGGGATCAAACCGGCGCGCAGATCGAAAGGGCGTTTCTTCAAGAGATATCCGGGAAGAAGACCGTCACAATATTAACCGAGCATACCGCCGTGGATCTGTTGACGCTTTCCCACCATTCGCTCGATCCCCGGGACATTTATAAGAGCCCCCGATGCGTCGGGGCTTACGTGCTCGACCGACGGAAAAGCGAAGTGATCACGATCCTCGCCAAGGAAACCATTTTGGCGACCGGCGGACTGGGACAGCTTTATCTTCACACGACGAATCCGGCCGGCGCGCGAGGAGACGGTCTGGCGATGGCCTATCGGACCGGCGCCCGGATCATGAACTTGGAGTACGTGCAGTTTCATCCGACGGCGCTTTACCGCGAGACGCCGGAACGATTTTTGATTTCCGAAGCCTTGCGGGGGGAGGGGGCACGTCTCATCAACCGAGCGGGGGCAGAATTTATGAAACGATACGACGATCGAGGGGCGTTAGCTCCCCGCGACATCGTCGCGCGAGCCATTCACGATGAAATGCTCCGTGAAGGTTCCGAGTGGGTTTATTTGGATATCTCCCACAAACCGGCGGATTGGATTAAGAAGAGATTCCCCTCAATTTATAAAGCCTGCCTGGCGAGCGGTATCGACATGACGCAGAAACCGGTTCCGGTGGTTCCGGCCGCCCATTATTCGTGCGGTGGCGTGGCGGTCGATCTGGACGGAAATACGACGATTCAAAATCTCAAAGCCATCGGCGAGGTCGCCTGCTCCGGAGTGCATGGAGGGAATCGCCTGGCCAGCACGTCGCTTCTCGAGGATCTGGTCTGGGGAGTTCGGGCCGCGCAGAATGTGCAACGGAGGATGAACTCGGGTCGGTACGATTTTCCGGACATTCGCCTGTGGGAGCCAGAAATGGAAGCGGTGGATCGGGATCTTTTGACTCAGGATTGGATGACGATCAAGCACACGATGTGGAACTATGTCGGCCTCGTTCGCACGCCAAAACGGCTTGAGCGGGCGCAGAGAATCCTGCGGGACCTGGCCGACGAGATTGAAAAATTCTACGGCGATTCGGCGCTCTCGGACGAGCTGATCGGACTTCGAAACGGCGCCACGGTGGCCCAGCTCATTTTGACGGCTGCGCGTCGAAACCATTCTTCCATCGGATGCCACTATTTAAGGTCCGACTAGACCTGCAGGCGCTTTTCCGATATAAGCGTGCGGCTTTTTTAGGTTTTTCCGAGGTGTACCCATGAGCACGACCCAAGAGAAAGTCAACGTATCTCCCGCCGACGGAAAGCTCGGTGTTTTAATTCCGGGTTTAGGCGCGGTTTCGACCACCTTTATTATCGGCGTGAAAGCGATCCTTCGAGGTTTAGGTGAACCGATCGGTTCGCTTACGCAGATGGCGACGATTCGATTGGGGAAAAGGACGGACAAACGGAGTCCGTTAATTAAGGATTTTGTCCCTCTTACGAAGCTTCAAGACCTGGAGTTCGGCGCCTGGGACATCTTTGACGAAAATTGCTACGACGTTGCCGTTCGCTCCAACGTCATTTTTAAGCAGTTGGTGGAACAGGTGAAGGACGACATCGCCTCGATCAAGCCGTGGAAAGCCGTGTTCGATCCCGCGTACGTTTCGCGCCTCAAGGGAACGTACGTCAAGACCGGAAAGACCAAATACGATCTTGCCCGCCAAGTGATGGACGACATCGCACGGTTCAAGGAGGAAAAACGGGTTTCCCGCATAGTCATGATTTGGTGCGGATCTACGGAAGCGTATCTTCAGCCCAGCGCTGTGCACCAAACGATCGAAGCTTTTGAAAAGGGGCTGAAGAACAACGACCCGAACATTCCGCCCAGCATGATCTACGCGTACGCAGCTCTTCAGTCCGGCGTCCCTTATGCGAATGGAGCGCCCAACCTTACGGTCGATATTCCGGCCATGATCGAGTTGGCCAAGGAAAAGGGCGTTCCGGTATCCGGAAAAGATTACAAGACCGGACAGACGCTGATGAAAACGATCATCGCTCCCGGTTTGAAAGCGCGCATGATCGGAATCAACGGCTGGTTCTCCTCCAATATTCTCGGGAATCGGGACGGAGAAGTATTGGATGCGCCCGAGAATTTTAAGACGAAAGAAGAATCCAAACTTTCCGTTTTGGAATCGATCCTTCAGCCGCATCTTTATCCCTCGCTTTACGGTGATCTCTACCACAAGGTCCGGATCAACTATTATCCTCCGCGCGGGGACAACAAAGAGAGCTGGGACAATATCGATCTGACCGGCTGGCTCAATTACAAAATGCAGCTTAAGATCAACTTCCTGTGCAAGGACTCGATCTTGGCGGCGCCGATCGTTTTGGACTTGGTTTTGTTGATGGACTTCGCGAAGCGGTGCGGATTCAAAGGAATTCAGGAGTGGCTGTCATTCTATTACAAGAGCCCGATGGTGGCGGAAGGACTGTACCCCGAGCACGATCTTTTCATTCAGATGACGAAGCTCAAGAACACCCTCCGATACATCCAGGGCGAAGACTTGATTACGCACCTGGGCCGTGAATATTACGAAGCATAGACGGAGCTTTTATCGAGTTGCTGTTTGGGCCGCGGCTCTGGCTCTGTTTGCAACGGTTCCCCTTGGCGGCGCCGCCGAGAAACTGATTCCGAAAGACGCTCTCGTTTTGGAAACGGCGATTCCGGTTCGACAATTTCCGGATGCGAAAGGGAAGCCGCTGGCCAAGCTCCAACCCTGCGCCGAGATTTTGATCCTGGAGCGGACCTCGGGAAAAAAAGGAAGCTACGTCAAAGTCCTGTTTTTGAGCGACGACGCCCAAAAAGTACGAAGAGGGTGGATCCGGCGGGATAGCCCTTTATACATTTTTCCCGAGCCGCGGCCCGCGATGCCCCGGGCGGATGCGACGCCGGAAGTGGCCTTCCCTTGGAGCGAAAAATCGCCTCAGCCGGGCGACCCGGATTTCGCGCGAGTGACGAAAAAGTCGTTTCTCTTTGAGTGTCTCAAGCATCCCCATCCCGCGAAGAGTGCCGCAATTTTGACGCAGATTCTGGACCGTTATTCAAACGAACTGGCGCCGGAAGAAGTCGTTCTTATTCTGCCGCTTCTCGTGAACGCCCGAGAGGGGGATTACGCGCGAATTCGCGAGCTCTTGGCGCGATTCCGGGACAACCCGGAGGTGGCGAAGTTCCTGGCCGCCAATCCGATGTTTGGTCCCGTCATCGAGCCGGAAGTCAAAGCAGCCCCGGTTTTCACGCCGCCCCCCACGCCCACGCCCGAACTTCCGCCGACCAGTTTCATGAACATTCCTTACAAGATTCTCGGCATCGGCCTGGTGGGAATCGCCGCCGGCCTGACCCTCATCGCCTTGGTATTACGGAGTCGCAAAAAGAAAACTCCGCCTCCTCCTTTCGACGAACCGAAATTGGGCGACAACGATCCGACGTTCACGAATCCCGGTTGATCATCGTCGTAGTTCCGCTGAATTCCAAAGCCGTTCTTGAGCGGCATCCCCGGATACAAATCGTTCAGCTTCGCCGCGCAACCAAGCCGCTCTCCGGTCGTTCTTCGGGTTTCCTTGGGCCGCGACCTCGAACCAACGTTTAGCCACCGACTTTCGGTGATGAAGCAGCGCCAGGCGGCCCAAGGCGTAAGCGGGCATAACGTCGCGCGGAAACGTTTCGTGCCAGATGCGATACGCGGATTCCGCGGTAGTCAAATCTCCCAGTCCCTCAAGCAACGACCCTTCGAACTCCAATCGCCGAATTTCCGGACAATGGCGTTGAAAAATGTGAAGACCGCCTTTTCCCTCGACAATCTGGGCCAACATGACATCGCATTGAGCGGCCGCGGCTTCGTCAAACGTCAACGATCGTTGAACCGGCGTCGTTCCGATTGACGCCAAAAGAAATACAACAGCGAAGGCCGCGGGTACGCGAAAGCGAAGAGTTCCACATCGGTACAACATCCAAATAGCGATCCCGATGACACCGATCCATATCCAAAGGCCGACTAAGCCGAGCTCGGCAAAAAGATGCGCCGGCAGGGAAGGGGCGACTCCGAAATAAGCCGCCGCGTTTTTGAAAGGTTCCATGGGAAACCATCGCAAGACCTCTCGCTGCGCCGCCGCTTGATGCCACGTCCATTGGCCCCATCCCACGCCCGCAAGGTCACTCGAAGCGGCCATCTGAAATCCTTCGAAAATGCCTAGCAGGCGGCCCCAGGCGGACGGTCGAAAAAAACATCCGATCCCCAAAGCCGTGGCCGCAATGAACGAGAAAACACGTGATCGATGGTCGGCCACGAACAGACAGCCGATGAAACCGACTCCACCGACGCCGACCGTTCCCAAGAACATTCCTTGGGAAAGGCTTAGAACACCGAATATAAACGCTCGTCTCGGCCAAGCGACACTGGCCGCGGCCGCCAAAGACCCCAGGATCATGCTGATCAGTTCATTTTGCATTGAACTTAAGTTGCGTTCTATCCCGTTCGAGAAAGGTAAACAATCGTTCCATCTGCCGCAACGAATGGCGCTCCCGTACACTTGAACACTATGGTGTGCGGGAATCACCCCGACGCTCCGGCACGCCGTCGCTGTTACAGCTGCAAATTACCGATCTGCCCCAGCTGTCAACAAAAGGCCCATCATCATATCTTTTGCGGCCCGCGATGTGCGCAAGCGTTTGCGGAAAATAGAGAGCCCGTCGAACTGTCCACACAGTTGGAACAGCTCGACGCGAGCCTCAACGAAGACCTTCGTGAATACGGCGATATCGTCGCCGTAAACGTTCGCAACGATTTCGAAAAACTTGAAACGGAACTCGATCATGCGCTGACGGCTTTAGCCACGATGGTGGAAGGCTCCGCCGTGGCCGCCGCGGGGGACTTGAAGTCCGCGGCCGAGAATTTATCCACGTTGATTCAGCGTCTGGACCGTGCAGGGGACGAACGAACCCAGGGGTTGGCCGACCGAGATGCCAATCTTCAACAGATCTCCCTTGCGATCCGAAACGGTGTGCTCGAGCTTCGCGACCAAATCACCGAGATCCACGGGGCATATGAGACACGTTCCTCATCTCTCTTGCACCAGGTCGCCAGCTTACAAGGGCGAATCGACAACTTTTTTGAAAAAGTTCAGGGCATATCCGAGAGCCAAAAGTCACATTTCACCGACGAACTGAAACGACGGACGGGAGAATTGGCCGAAGCGCTCTCGACCTTCGGGAATCGTCTCGACCAGCAGAAGGACGAGGTGGAATCCGGCATTGAAAAGATCGAGAAAGTACTTGAAGGATCCTCATCCAATCATTTAAAAGATTTACATAAATTAGGGCTAAGAATCGACGAACAGGCCGAGCGCCAGCTGGGAGAAATTCAAAACGTCCATCGGGCGGTGGAAAAGACGCTGAGCAGCGTCGCGGAGGAGTTTCGCCGGAAGCTCAATCAAGAGTTGGTGAAAGTGGTCGACCAGACGGCGTCGCTTTTCGTCGCGCACAGGGGAAACTGGAACGACGTCGTCCAGGCCGCAACAACCGGTGCGAAGGAGCTGGGCGCGGAAGCCCGAGCCGACCTTCAACGCCGCCTTAAAGGAGAAATCGAAACCCTGACGCGCGAACAGTCGCGGGCCCTGGGATTGGTGATCTCGGACGTTCATCGGGAGCTGAAGGAGCGGGCGAGCGGTAAGACCCGGCCGGGGCCTTGGATGTACGGCGCAGCCGCCGCGCTGATCTTCGTCATGGGAAGCGTTGCGTGGACGTCTTTTCGTTACGGACGATCGGAAGGTCGGCAATTGGCGACGCATGAGCGGGTACTTGAAAAACTCGAAGCGCAGGATCAAAGCCTTCGAAAATGGGTCGAGGAAAAGCTCGCGTCGCTCCGTCCCAAGACGGTGGAGACACTAATCCCCTCGAGGGCGGCCGTTACCCGGGGCGATTTGGGTCGCCGCGAGGTCGCATTCACGTTCGATGCCGGATCGAACGCGCGCGTCGCCGGTGAAATTCTCGACGATCTGAAAGCGCGAAACATTCACTCGACGATGTTTCTGACGGGGCAATTCATTGCGGATTATCCGGACATCGTGAAACGAATTGCCGCCGAAGGACACGAGGCGGCGAATCATCTCCTGGTGCACGACCATTTGATTAACGCTAAGCAGCGCACATCGGCTTTGACCAAAGAAGCGTTTGCCGCCCAACTTGAGGAAGTTGAGCGACGGTATCAGGCCGTCGCCGGCACGCCCATGGCGCATCTGTGGCGGGCACCGTACGGCGAAATTAACGACGAGATCGTCGCCTGGGCGCGTTCCATCGGCTACACACATGTCGGCTGGACCCGATCGGGGAAAAAGAGCTTGGATACCCTCGATTGGGTAGCCGATCCGAAAAGCTCGCTTTATCGATCTTCGGAAGCGATCTATCGACAGATTTTAGATTTCGAACAGTCCGGTGAAGGAGGGCTGAACGGAGCCGTAATCTTAATGCATTTGGGAAGCGAGCGAACATTTGATTACCCCCACAAACAAT
>DATDPG010000137.1 GCA_035292885.1 Bdellovibrionota bacterium
CTCCAGCCGGAGTCGTTCGAATCTTATCGAAAGCTCATAAATATAGAACCGAGCGGAGCGAAAAGGGAATTTCTCCTCTACACGTTGAAAAAGGGCAACGACAAGATTGCTTCACTCTTTCTTTCTCCCGCAAGTGAGAAGGGAAGAGCCACCCTGAGGTTGGGGGATAACATGTGGCTCTATATTCCCAACGTGGGCAAACCGGTGCGGATCACCAGTCTCCAATCGGTCGTAGGCGGGGTGTTTAACAACGCGGACATCATGCGTCTTGACTATAATGTGGAATACGACGTTCAAAACATTGTGGACGAGAAGAACGAGCACGTTCTCGACCTAAAGGCAAAAACCACCACCGTCGCTTACGACAAACTGAAAATGTGGGTGGATAAGAAAACGATCGTTCCTACCAAGGTCGAGTGCTATGCGGCGACCGGGCTGTTGATCAAGACCCTTTACTTCAAGGAAAGAAAATCGTTCGAAGGGGTTCTGCGGCCATCCGTCATCGAGACCGACAGCCCGCTTTATAAGGGCTATCAGTCCATACTGGCCTATGCGAATGTCAAGAAGCGAATCGTCGCCGACGAAGTATTTACGCTGGAATTTCTCGCAAAGATCGAAACTATCCGGTGAGATCTCCATGCGGTTTGTAAGGCTGCTAGTCTTTCTAGGTATCTCTTTAACAGCGTCGAACCTCCATTCCCAAGAACAGCCACAGGACAAGGGTAAGTTCGAGATCGATCTTTCGGAGTTGCAGAAGGAAGTCGACAAAATCGCGTCCAAACCCTACAGCCTTGGTGGTTTCGCTGAGTTTCAACCGACGCTCCTCGGGATAGATCGGGATTCGGCCTTTTCCCGTGTGAAGTTCTTCAAAAATAAACAGGGCAGCACCTTCGACCAATATAACTTCCGGCTGCGGCTGGAGGGATCCTACAAGAAAGACATCTTTTCGGCGTTTTTCAAAACCGATACCCTCGTGCGCAACGATTTTGAGGGATGGGACGAGGATACGAAGCTTTTCGAGGCCTATGCCTCGGTCAAGCCGAGCCCGAGCTTCATCGTGGAAGCGGGAAAGAAAGTCATGAAGTGGGGCAAGGGCTATGCATGGAATCCCGCGAGTTTCATCGATCGACCGAAGAATCCCGAAGATCCGGAAGAAGCGCTCGAAGGATCTACGGTTGCAACCGTCGATTATATTCGCAGCTTCGATGGACCGCTGAAGACGGCAGCTTTGACCGCGGCGGTGATTCCGGTTCAACGTCACGTCAATGCCAAGTTCGGCGAGCTCTACCACACGAACTTCGCATCCAAGCTCTACCTGCTCGCTTACGACACGGATTTGGACTTCATGGTTTTTACCGGGGAAAGTCGAACGACGCGGTACGGCTTCGACTTCTCGAAAAATCTCGCGACCAACTTCGAGGTGCACGGCGAGTTCGCCATCATCAATAACGTTAAATCGAAATTCATCGACGCGAGCGGACGAGGCTTGTCAAAGGAAGCGGAAGCCGTCAGTTATCTTATCGGGTTACGTTACCTTACGGAAAAGGAAACCACTTACCTTCTCGAGTACTATCGCGACGGAACCGGCTTGAGCCGTGAACGGATGAGGGACTTTTTTAGCTTCGTCGACACGAGCTATCGTAATTTCTTGACCACGGGAAACGCCGGCGGGCTGGTTCGAGGTGCGCAACTGTCCAAAGGGCCTTACGGAAAACCCAACCCGATACGCGACTATCTATACTTTCGCGTGAGCCAAAAAGAGCCCTTTGACATTCTCTATCTCACCCCCACTCTTACTTCGATCATCAATCCGATCGATGGTAGTTTCAATGTGCTTCCTGAGATAACGTATAGTCCCCTGACAAACCTTGAACTCCGATTACGAGGAGTAATCCTTGTCGGCCGAAACCGCACCGACTTCGGAGAAAAACAGAACGACTACCGGTTGGAACTGCGGCTGCGCTATTATTTCGCGCTCTGACGTTTAATTCGCCGGCTGCTCTAGTCGTGGACCCGGTTCCGGCCATTGAAGGATTGCTTGGGCGTGCCTGGGGAAAAGCTGAATGCCGCTATTTGTATGCCCGCGTATCCTTCTTTGATGCACCTCTTCCTGTCTTTTTTAAAGCTGGGCGCCACTGCCTTTGGGGGACCCGCTATGGTCCCGTTTATAGGTAAGATGGCCGTTGAGCAACGAAAGTGGCTCGATGGCGGCACCTTTCGCGACGGAGTGGCTCTTTGTCAAATGATTCCGGGGGCGACGGCGATGCAAGTCTCTGCTTACGTCGGCTTCAAAGTAAGAGGAGCGGCTGGGGCGGCCGCGAGCTTCGTCGGATTTGGCCTTCCCGCATTTCTTCTCATGGTTGGGCTTTCGGCTTTCTATGTGCGCTCGCAGAAGTTGCCGTCAGTCGTTTCGGTGTTTAACGGCCTCCAGACAATAGTCGTGGCCATCGTCGCGAACGCGACCCTATCATTCGGTAGGACTTCCCTGAAAAGCCTGCGGGATGGAATGATCGCCGTGATCGCGGCGGTTATGTTCGCGCTGAAAGTCAGTCCGATACTGGTCATCTTGAGCGCGGCACTTTCGGGTCTCTTGCTCATGGGAAAGAATTCAGCACCGGATCTTGGCGCTCGTCCAGAGACAGATTCAGGTTCTACTAGACCTTTTTTGATCATTGGATCGGTTGCCATGTTTTTGCTCGCCGTGCTCTTTTTCTGGGAGCGCAAGCTTTTTGATCTTGCTGTCATCATGTTGCGAATCGATCTTTTCGCCTTCGGCGGCGGCTTTGCTTCAGTACCTCTGATGCTCCACGAAGTCGTCGAGGCGAGATCGTGGATGGATGATCGAACGTTCTTGGACGGAATCGCGTTGGGCCAGGTGACGCCGGGGCCGATTGTGATAACCGCCACCTTCGTCGGCTATATGGTTTATGGGATTATCGGTAGCGTGGTGGCGACGATCGGTATCTTTTTGCCGTCCTTTTTGATCGTGATTGGAATTGCGCCTACTCTGAGCAGGTTGCGTAGGTCCGTCCACTTGACCGGGGTTCTCGGCGCGATTCTTTGCTCATTCGTGGGGCTTCTGTTTTCCGTCACTCTTCGATTCGCTTCGGGCATCGCGTGGGATATCCCGCGCGCGTTACTCGCCATCGCAGGATTTATTGCGTTGCTTTTGAATATTGAAATTATCTGGCTGGTAATCGTGGGAACGGTGGTGTCGATCATTTTCCTATAGATAATCTACCCGACCATCCGAGAGTTTGATGACGTTTGCCGCGCTCCGTTCTAGTAGGTCAGTTGGGTCATTCCCGCCGTAACGCTTCGGGCTTTTAGCGAGTATTTTAACTTTTCGCAGCCGAAAGGTTTTGACGCTCGCTCAAGTTAGTGCTTCTCGGCATGAGGCAAAGACGTGATTGAATTTCATTTGTGCAAGAAGAGCTCCGGCGTTTTCGCGATCGTGAGAATGTTCCAGCTCAGCGTTGTGGGATCTCAGGGGGTTTTTGTTCTGGCATAGGCCTTGCTCCATAAGTCGTGAAACTAGCAGTATCGAATTTCATAAAAAGGAGGGGAGACAAAATGAAAGGAGTAACCATTCTGCTGACCATTGCTGCGATGGTACTATTTTTGGGGCAAGCGGGTTCTTTCGCTCAGAAGGGGCCGGGGATGATGTGGCGAGGTAGTCGTGGTTGGGGCCCCGGTACTCCCTATAACAGAATGTATGATCCCAAGACCGTTGAAACTTTAACCGGAGACGTCGTTAGTGTGTCCCAGATCACGCCTAACAAAGGGATGGGCGCGGGACTTCACATGAACGTGAAGACGGACAAGGAGATCATATCGGTCCATCTGGGTCCGAGTTGGTATCTCGAAAACCAGGACGTGAAGATCGAACCCAAGGATAAGATCGAAGTCAAAGGTTCGAAGATTACCTTTGGCGGGAAGCCGGCCATCATCGCCATGGAGGTTAAAAAGGGCGACGAAGTACTCAAGCTGCGCGATGACAGCGGTTTCCCGGTATGGAGCGGCTGGCGGCGGCGCT
>DATDPG010000138.1 GCA_035292885.1 Bdellovibrionota bacterium
ATGGGGAGAACCCACAAGCAGTATGTCCCCCCCGCGGCCGCCGTCCCCCCCGTCCGGCCCCCCTTTGGGTATGAATTTCACTCGGCGGAAACCGACGTGACCGTCTCCGCCGTCACCGGCTTTGACGAAGATTTTCGCTTCATCCACGAATCGGGGAGTTTTGGACAAACGATTCAGTTAACGGCGGGAACGACGCTGACTTTCCTTCGTTTCTTATCGAGGCGTTCGTAGCGAACGACTCCGTCGGCGGTGGCGAAGATCGTAAAGTCCCTTCCCATTCCGACATTTCGGCCCGGATGGATTCGTGTGCCGACCTGCCGGACAAGAATGTTGCCGGCGCGCACACTTTGGCCGCTGTATATTTTAATTCCACGGCGCTGGCCGTTGCTGTCTCTTCCGTTGCGTGTGCTTCCGCCCGATTTACTCGTTGCCATTTACGCCTCGATTTTGGTGATCTCGATTGTGGTGTAGAGCTGGCGATGCCCTTGGGTTCGTGTGTATCCCTTCCGGCGCTTCTTCTTGAATACAATCAATTTCGGCGCCCTTCCTTGCGAACGAACAACGCCTACGACGGTGCCTTTCGCTTCGGGGCCCACCTTTACCGTTTCGCCGTCCGAGAGCATCACGAGATCCTTGATTCGAACCTCGCTCCCCACCGGAGCGTCGATCTTCTCGACTCGGAGAGTGTCTCCGGAGGACACCTCATACTGATGACTCCCTAATCGAATGACGGCTTGCATGCTATTCCCGAAAAAGGGGCGATTAGGTACGGCTTTTTGAGGCGTGTGTCAAGTTTGACGGGATTCGCCTCGGAAAAAGAACCCGGCGCTTGTGTCAAATGTTTCAGGGAGTTAGAGTTTTCCGGTAAAGTCATTTGCCCGCCCACATGGCACCGAGAATCATCATCTTCCATGAGATCTTTACGATCCTGCCCGACCTCGAAACCCTTACGCGCGAAAAAGGCGTGGAAACCGAACTCGTAGCCGGCGGGAAAGAGGTTCTCTCGAAACTATCGGGTCCGGGTCCCAAGGTCATCATCGTGGACGCGGCGATGCCCCAGATGAGCGGAATCGAATGCTGTCGGCAGATCAAAGAGGGGAGCCTCGATCCGGTTCCCATTGTCGTTGTGGTTTCATCGATCGATTCACCGGCCATTGCTCAGCGAGCCAAAGACGCCGGAGCAGATTTGTTCGTCCTCAAAAATGAAGCGGGCCGGATGATTCCTCGATATTTGCGGGACGTTTTGGAGGGAAAGGTCGCCGCGTCCGGCGGTTTTGTGGACGCCGAAAAGCCGCTGGTGGCCCGGCCTGGCCGAATCGCGGTTTCAGGTCAGATCGTATTCTCTTTTGAAAATCAGGAGTATCGGGGAGTGGTGATCAACGCCAGTGCGAGCGGCGTGTTGTTCGCGAGCGACGCAACCATGCCCATGGGCACGCGGCTCACGCTCCGCTTTTCAAGTAGGTCCGGCGAGACCTACGAGTTTTCAACCGAAGCCATTCGGACGATTGAATTGAAAGAGCCGTACGAGAATTTTCCAAAGGCCATCGGCGCGAGGTTCGTCGATCTAAAGGAGGAAGACCGAGAACTGCTCGACGATATTTTGGCGGCAGCGCGGGCGCGCTCGAAGGCGCAGGCGCCGGAAATTGATGCAACTTTCGTTCGAAATTTTTTGGGAATCTCGACCGATGCAATTCGGGTCGTCGCCCTCGGAGGAGAAGGCGACGAAAAAGTGAAAAAAATTCTGGGAGAACTCCCGCCGTTCGAACGGCAGGCCTTCACGGTGGAGACGCCGGTCGCCGCGTGTGTGCAGCGAATGGTTTTGCTGCGATCTCAGTGCGATGCGTACCGTCTCTTCGTCCCGTCGATCCAGGCGGATCGTGGTGCCCTGGCCGCGCTTTTCCTCCCGATGTTGGCGCATCTCCTGAAGAAGGCCGATGAAATCGATCAGGAGGTCGAAGGCTTGGTTCGGGAAGCGGTTGCGCAAGGAAACAGTTCGGACAGGCAAGGCCTGAACGAAATGAGCACGCGCCTTTACGAGGCAAAAACCAAAATGATGATTTCCGCAACGGATACGCTTTCCTCTGAAGGCTTGGGACCCGAAGGGGCGATTCTCAAAGAAATTCAAACTCGCGTGGATCAGATTCGCTCTTTGTCAAAGGGAGCGGCGGTGGATCTCAAATATGATCGCCGGGCGGCGCCTCCCCCTCCGCCGCCGGGAGTGGAAGCGAGACCGTCGGTTTTCAAAAAACGGTCGGTTCAACTCACGATCGCGGCGTTTTTTCTCGTGACTGCTCTGGGAGCGGCCTGGAATTTCTTCGCTTCTCGCGTTTCCTCAAGCGAACTGCGGATTGGACTGGCGTTTACAAAAGCGAAGTTGGAAGAGGATGGACTGACCATTTATTCTTCCCAAGAGGCTTGGGATCGGCTCCCAAAGGAAGATATCAAGGCCATGCTCGACAATCTGGAGGCCTATCTCAAGAAGGAAAAGGCCCGGCAGTGCAAAATTGTCGACGAGAATGGAAAGCTCATGGCGGCTTTGATCCCCGGTCGGGTGGGGCGGAGCCTGACGTTACAGCAACGTATCGTTCGAAAGTAAGGCTCCTGGGTTATTTCGTCACGGGTCCTAAAGTCACTCAATGTCGTCGAGCGAGTAAAGGGCGGCGCCCCCTTCCACCTCTCCGGTGCTCGCATTCACGGATCCGACGCGCTCAAACAGAGACGTGGTTTGATCGCCGTCCATATCCCCCTCCGCACGAGCGGTGAAGCTTGCGGTGGTTCCCGAGCCGTTAGCGTCGGCCGAGTACGAGAAGAGAACGGGCCCATCCGCTCCAAACTTAAGAGAAGACCATGCGACGGATTCGAAATTCCCGAGTTGCTTTTGAATGCCCGGGTTCGCCGGGGTCCGGGGAGCGGTGATGAAAATCCGCGTGGCGATGACACCGGAGGATAGCGTGTGCTCTTCCTGGAAATAGGAAACCTCGCCGTCATAGATTTTGCGTATGTTGAGAGCGGCCTCGGCCGTTTTTGACTTTTTGAGATACCTACCCACGAGAGGGATGGCCACAGCAGCGAGGACGGCGATGATGAACACAACCACCATCAATTCAATGATAGTGAAACCCTTTTTTCGGAAGAATTTGTGCATCCGCGTGATCCCTCAATTTCTTGGTGAGTCTATAGCGTCGCACATTTCACCGGATTCGATCAAGAAATGGAGTGTGAACTCGATAGGTTACAGTGAATTCACCGCCGCGTCGTTTCGTTAGTAAACCATTGTTTCCGCCGGTTCTCAGGCCCAAAGATCCTGTTTGTTACGTGACGCCGCTTTGTGCCATATATATTCTTATTAAATATCAATATCTTATAGCACGTCTTCCATAAATTTTCTCGAAAAGTCGATAAATTGGCTTGATATGTCAGCTGAATGGCTAACCCCCTTTTTTCGTTGACAATTTTGCCTCTCTTTCCTAGTTTTGTGGGGGATAGTGGGATATCGTGGGTTAACGTGGTGGAGGCCGCCCGTTTTCGGCCGGCATTTTCATGTTCAGGGGACGTTACGATCATACCGTCGACGGAAAGGGACGTCTTTCCATCCCTTCCCGATTTCGAGAGATTCTTTCCGACAAATATTCGGAGAGCCTTGTCGTCACAAATTTTGACCGCTGTTTGGTCGCTTTTCCCCAGGAGGAGTGGGAGAACCTGGAGCGGAAAGCCGCCGCGCTGTCTCAGCTCAAGAAGGAAGTGAAGGCGTTTCAACGCTACTTCATCTCCGGAGCCACCGAGTGTCCGCTGGACGCGCAAGGCCGAATTCTTCTTCCGCCGAAACTGCGGGAATACGCCGATCTGCAGCGGGATGTGGTCGTGGTCGGGATGCTCAAGAAGATCGAGATCTGGTCGAAGACACGTTGGGAAGAAGCGTTTACAGATTCGCAAAAGAGCTTCGAGGAAATCAGTGATGTTTTGGCCGACCTTGGACTCTGAGAGCCGAACAGGTCCGGTCGTTTCGTCGCGCGTCGAAAGTCGGCACGTTCCCGTCATGGTTGCCGAAGTCATGGAACTTCTCGATGTTCAGCGCGGCCGGCATTACGTCGATTTCACCGTCGGCGGCGGAGGACATGCCGAGACAATCCTGGATGCCAGCGCGCCCGACGGCCATTTGATGGGTTTCGATCGGGATTCGGCGGCCGTGCGGCGTTCCGAGGAACGGCTGCGCCGTTTCGGCCGTCGAGTGAGAATCTTGCATGGCGAGCTGGCGAAGGCGCCGTTGCGTCTTTCCGAAGCGGCTCTTCCGCGCATTCACGGCGTATTAATCGATTGCGGTGTGTCGAGCGAGCAGCTCGAGGACCCACGCAGGGGATTTTCGTTTGATCGTTCCGGCCCCCTCGACATGCGAATGGATCCGACGGTCGGAAGAACGGCCGAGGAGTGGCTCGCGCATGTTCATGAAAAAGAGCTCGCCGATGTTCTTTTTCGGTTTGGGGAAGAACGGTTTTCGAGACGGATCGCCCGGGCGATCGTGGCCGCCCGAAAACGGAAGCGCATTTCGACGACCGGCGAATTAGCGGACATCGTCCGTTCCGCTCTGCCTTCCGCCGTCCGTTCTCGGTCCATTCATCCGGCCACGCGGACGTTTCAGGCGATCCGGATCCGTATCAACGACGAACTGGCGCAATTGGAGAAAGGGCTGAACGCCGTCGTCCGCGTCTTGCCGGCGGAAGCGCGAGTCGCGGTCATCTCTTTCCATTCCTTGGAAGATCGAATCGTGAAGAACGTTTTTCGCGCCGCAGCTCGAGAAAGTGGCGCCAAGATTCTGACACCCAAACCGATTCGGCCGACCCGGCTCGAGATCGATGCAAATCCGCGGGCGCGCTCCGCGCGCCTTCGAGGCCTTAAGATCCAAGGAGAGGCGGCGTGAAGACGCGGGGCCTCGTCGTCTTGGCCGCCTTCCTCACGCTTGGCTTGTCACTGCTGTACGTGCGATCGCGATTCTTGATGGTGGAACTGGGCTACACTCTGGCGGATAAACAAAGAGTCCGGTCGGAGCTCGAACAAGAGAAACGAGCTCTCACGCTGGAGCTCGCAACACTTCGCTCACCTTCGCGCGTGGAGAAAATCGCCCGATCGCAGCTGTATCTCGGCAGAACCGCGAGCAGAGATCGCTCGGTCGTCGTATCTCAGGAGCCCCAACCGTGAAAATCCGCGAACGGCATGGGCGCGGGCGGCTGGCGTTTTGTCTCGTCGGTTTCTTGGCGGGATTTCTTCTCCTTGCGTTTCGCAGCTTTCAGCTCCACGCGGGCATCGATAAACGTGTGGAACGGATGGAGTCGCGGCAGCGAGCATCGCAGATCACGTTGGCCCCGCTTCGGGGCACGATCTTCGATGCGAAGGGAAGGGAACTCGCCGTGGGACTTCGCGTTCCCTCCGTTTTCGCCGATCCCAGCGAAATCACGCGGCTTTCCAATGCGATCGCAAAGGTATCGCCGGTTCTAAAAATGTCCCGCAACGACATAACCCGCAAAATGAAATCGGGATCGAAAAAGTTCGTGTGGCTCAAGCGCCGGGTCGACCCAAGTACGGCAAGCCGGGTGAGAGCTCTGAAACTTCCGGGCCTTCATGTGATGACCGAAGGCGGACGCCTTTACCCGGATCGGGAATTAGCGGCGCAGATTCTCGGCGTGGTCGGTGCGGACGGACAGGGATTGGAAGGAATCGAGCGTTTCTACGATGCGTTTCTTCGAAGCCAAAAACTCGTCGTGCACACGGAGAAGGACGCCAAGGGCCGGTCCATTTTTTCCCGGGATATCATCTTCTTGGAGCCGGAGGCCGGCGCTCATCTTTACTTGACGATCGATTTGACGATTCAGCATTTAACGGAGGACGAACTTGAACGCGCGGCCGTGGAAAGCGGCTCGAAACACGCGATGGCGGTCGTCATGGAGCCACGCACGGGAAAGATCCTGGCACTCGCTTCCTATCCGCGGGTGAATCCGAATCGTTTGGATCGCACGGAACCGCAGGGCTGGCGAAATCGACCGGTGGAAGAAGTGTACGAACCGGGCTCGACGTTCAAGATTTTTACGCTCGCGGCCGCTCTTGAAACGGAATCGATTTCGCCCGATGAGCCGATCCTTTGCCGGAAAGGGAGTTTGGTCGTCAGCGGAAAGGTCATTCGAACTCATACGGATCACGAATGGCTGCGACCGAAGGACGTACTGAAGTTTTCCGACAACATCGGCGCGGCACGGGTTGCCCTCAAAACGGGCCGGCGAAACCTCGATCGTGTGATTCGAGAATTTGGATTCGGGCAAAGGACCGGAATCGACTTTCCCGGCGAAACGCGGGGGCTCCTGGCGCCGGCGAAGGGGTGGCGCGATGTGGATCTAGCCAATATCGCTTTCGGGCAGGGGATCGGTGTCACGGCCATCCAGCTGGCCGCGGCCGTTTCGGTGATCGCGAACGGCGGTTCCGAGGTTCGGCCGTATTTGGTCGAGCGGGCCGTCTTTTCCGACGGACGTTCCGTGGATTTCCGACGTTCGTTTACGCCGAAGCGGGTGGTTTCTTCGCGCACGGTTGCTCTGTTGACGGACTGGATGGAAAGCGTAACGGCGAAAGACGGGACCGGAATCGAGGCGGCGATGTCCAAGTACCGTGTGGCGGGAAAAACGGGCACGGCGCAAAAGATCGATCCGGCCACCCGCAAGTACGCGCATGATCTTGTGGTCAGTTCCTTTACGGGGTTCGCGCCCGTGTCCAATCCCGAACTCGCCGGCCTGTTCATTTTCGACCAACCTCGGCAAGCGGACTACGGAGGGACGCTCGCGGGGCCGGTGTTTCGCAAGGTCATGGAAACGGCGTTGAACTATCTCAATGTTCCGCCCGATCTCGAGCCGCCGGACGAGTCTCATGATTTTTTGGTTTCGGTTGCGGACGTGACGACGGTACCTTCTCGCGCGGAATTTTCGCCGGATACGA
This sequence comes from Bdellovibrionota bacterium, assembly GCA_035292885.1. NCBI lineage: Bacteria > Pseudomonadati > Bdellovibrionota > Bdellovibrionota bacterium. The sequence continues at coordinate 6,973 of DATDPG010000138.1, forward strand.
TTCCGGACGTTCTTGGCCTCACTGTTCGGGAAGTCTTGACGGAAGCGCGGAAGCGTTCCGTGCGCGTCCGGATTGTGGGAAGCGGTGTGGCCGTTCAACAGGAACCGCTACCGGGAGCTTCGGTTGCGAACTCAAAGACGTGGGAAGTTCGATTTGCTCCCGATCGGAGCCGGACGTGACCGTATCGGAATTGATCCACGGTATTCCCGGCTCTTCGGTGAGAGGTCGAGGGAATATCCAAATTTCAGGCGTAGCCCTGGATTCTCGGAAGGTGGAACGCGGAGATCTTTTTGTGGCGCTGTCCGGAGCGAACATGGACGGTCGCCGATTTGCGGAAAAGGCGGTCGCGCGAGGAGCCGCAGCCGTAGCAAGCGACCAGCCGGTTGAAATCCGAAATATTCCGGTCATCGTGATTCCCCAGGCTCGGCGGTGGCTCGGAGCGTTGGCCTCGCGTGTGTACGGCGAGCCGAGCCGATCGATGACCGTCGTGGGAATCACCGGAACGAACGGGAAAACGACGACGGCGCACTTAATTGAATCGATTCTGACGGCCGGTGGCCGAAAGGCGGCGTACGTCGGGACGACGGCGTATCGATGGAGAAAAGGCTCCACGGTCATAGAGACCGACGCTCCGCGGACGTCGCCCGAAGCGCCGGAACTCCAAAAACTCCTTCGGCAGATGCACGACGACGGAACCACCGACGTGGTCATCGAGTGTTCCTCCCACGGTCTCGAGCTGGGCCGGCTCAACGAGATTCACTTCGATGTGGCGGTGTTTACGAATTTGACTCCGGACCATCTTGATTTTCACCAAACGATGGGCAGGTACGAGGCGGCCAAATGGCGCCTCTTTAGTGATCTCTTGCCCGCTAGCGTGAAACAAAACCGGATCGCCGTCGTGAATCTGGATGACGCCGTCGGCGCGCGTTGGATCTCGAAGCTTAGCGTTCCCCGATTGACCTATTCGCATTCGAACAGCGGCGCGGACATTTTTGCGACGAAAGTCGAAATGTCTCCGGCCGGGCTTCAAGCGACGATTCAAGTGAAAAAGGAAAAAGCGATTGTCCGATCCTCGCTCATCGGCCTCTACAACTTGTCCAACCTATTGGCGGCGGTTGGAGCCGGAGCCGCATTAGGTTTGCCTCTGTCTCGGATCAGCGCCGGGATCGAACGACTTCATCGAGTACCCGGCCGTTTGGAGGCCGTGGCGAACCCGAAGAATCTTCAAGTCTTGATCGATTACGCTCACACGGAAGATGCGATAACGAATGTTTTGGAAACGCTGCTTCCGCTTCGCAAACGGAGATTGATCGTGATCTTTGGATGCGGCGGTGACCGAGACAGGCTCAAACGGCCGCGAATGGGGGAGGCCGTGACTCGCCGGGCAGATGTGTCCATCGTGACGTCCGATAATCCGCGAACGGAAGAGCCGGCGTCGATCGTCGAGGAGATTCTTTCCGGGATTCCAATGCAGTTCCCAAGAATGGAACCTGAAAAACTAACCGGCGACTCGAAAGGCGTCGTAGCGGCTGTCACGGATCGCCGTGAAGCGATTCGCCTCGGTATTTCTATCGGCCGATCGGGCGATATTATCTTGATTGCGGGCAAGGGGCACGAAACGGTTCAAGAGATTCGCGGCGTACGGCATCCGTTCAGCGATCGCGAAGTGGCTCGGGAGCTTTTGGAAGGAGGGAAGGCGTGACGCTCCCCCTGCGCGTCGATCACAAACTTTCGCTGGCCGATGCGGTTTCGGCCATGCGCGGAATTCCAAACTCAAAGCTCTCGGGGAATCTTTCCGGGGTCTGCTTGGACACGCGCGTTTTGCGAAAGGGGGATCTCTTCTTTGCCCTTCGCGCGGCGCGGGACGGACACGAATTCGCGCGTCAGGCACTGGACAAAGGAGCTTGCGCGGCCGTCATTGAACAGGATCTTCCGGACATCAAGGAAAAATTGATCCGCGTGCAGCGTACTTGGGACGCGCTTGGAGAT
>DATDPG010000139.1 GCA_035292885.1 Bdellovibrionota bacterium
GTGGACAACTGGCTACCAACATGTTGAAGTAAAGAAGAAAAAAACCAGCGTCGCTGCGCTCCGACTACCCCCGGCCGGCATGCTCCGGAATCACTGGCCGGCTTGGCCCGGAATCACCGGCCGATTTGAACGGAATACGCATTTGACGAGCAACCTCGTGCCAGGCTTCGCCTGTCACTCAAGATTGCACCGGCCTTCGACCCGAGGGGAGCGGGACCAACCAAGGCCGATGGCTCGGGATTTAACATAGCGGGGGCTGAAGGTGCCCTCTCATGATTGACAGTTCCTCAATCGAGGTGGTATCCAGCAACGCTTTGGCGCGTTACAAAGGGACGCTCTTCATCTTCATCCTCTCAGTGGGCGCCAGAATTTTCGACGCTCAAGGCGCAACGAACGAGACGCCTCGATCCGCGGGCGCCGTACTTTTCCAGCCGTGTCAGTGGCAACTCGGGGATTCATGGGGGCCATTGTGGTTACTGGCATCAGAGCAAAACTACACCTACACCGAATACACGAACACGGTCGAACCTCACCCGATCGGGACCCTACCGGCTAATCTGAATACTTTCGCCGGATTGAGTTCAGCGGGAATTTTAGAAATCGACACTCATGGAGGAGGGAATCACCTTCAAATCGAATGTTATCCTCTTACCGAAAAGGCTGCGTATGAGGCGCGATACAAACAGATCTGCGGCGACGATCCCAATCCGCCGGGCGGTATAAAGCTCACGTGCGGCAAAGATCCGAAAAAAGTGGATGTGATGGCCGTTGCAGCTCAGCGTAAAACCGTCACGGGAAATGGTACGAGGACAGAAAATACCAACTATGCGATTGCGCTTACGATCCAGGGGATTAAAAAACTTTACCACCCGAAAGATCACACGATCATCTTTAACGGAGCATGCCATTCGTGGAAGACGCTCCCCGCGTTTAAGACCGCTGCCGTGGAGTATCTCGGGTACACGGGCGAAGTGCTGACGAGCCAGACCCATAAGGACGCCACGAAGATTTTTCGGAGGCTCAGTGGGAGGCTGTTGGAGGGCCACGCTCGGTCGATGGGCGACCATAACAGCAATAATCGGTCCAATGGAAAGTGTACGGCCTTCGGCGCGGGGGGGTTCGCGACCTACGGTTTCTACCACGACGGCCCCGGCAACACGACCGTCGCCCCGGCTGTAAGTTTTACTGGCGCCGACATGCTGGGCGGTTGCAAGAACGGGACGTATGGCTTTCGTCCCGAAGGACTAGTACTCCATCCGCCGGGACGCAGCGGGGAGGTCGTTTTCGACACGGTGATGGATATGACGAAGATTCCCTCTCAGGTTATCAGGACCAATGGAGGCTGTGGTTCTACAATTGCCTCAGCAGAGTGGTTTGACGATCACACCATCAGATTTGCTGTTCAGATTGCCGGTGCGGGGTCGGTTGATCTTACGGTTCGTAATGATTTCGCGTTGAGCAAACACAATGCCCGGGAGTTGGACGGCAGTACGGGTCCGACGGGGACAAAAGGTGTCGGGCCGAACCGGGACGATTATATAGGTAATAATACCTGCGCGGCGGCATTCCAATCCCTCAAGAATCAATCACTCAAAGATCGGTCGAAGGTTTCCTTTGAACCTTTGATCGCCGATCTTATCTTGAGCGTTATAGGAACTCCGGTCGGGGTGGCGGGAACAATTGCGGAAGGGGCAGCGGAACTTTCGTCCACAGAAGATGTTCTCGGAGTCTCATTCTTTGCCTCAGATTTGACATCAGGTGCAAACGTGATTCCTGCTGCGCAAATTAGCTTTCTCCCCGGATTCCTCGATTTGACCGCTTCCGAAGTCTACGCGACGACCAACATTTCTGCTGATATTCCGCTGGGACAGCCGACGGGGGCCTATACGGGTACTCTAACCGCGAGCGATGGTGGGATGAATACGGAGGTCGTCCCTCTGACCGTATTTGTTAACACCCCTCCCGTTCTCACGCTGCCCGAAACCGCCGTCACCGATCCCGGGCAAAAGGTCTCCATTCCGATTTCGGCTACCGACGCGGATGGTGACCCAATCGTCTTTTTTGTGAATGTTCTTCCGATTGGGGCTGAACTGTTCGATTACGAAGATGGAACCGGCCTCATCGAATACACGCCCCCCGTAGACCTGGTCAGTCCCGCGAGTATTACCGTGATGGCGTACAATCCTAACATTCAAGGAAGCCCTCCGCCGTATGACCTAAAGACTCTCGATGTGACTGTAAATTTCCCGGAGCCCGGTAGTCCGAGTTTCCGCGAACGACCCCATCGATAGTCATTCTGTTCGAATTAACCTTGGTCCATCTTGGCCCGAAAGGGTCCAATCGAAAATTGGTGGTCCAAACTGGCCAAAGTTCGAACATTTTTCAATGAGAATCCGGATGGATTTTGACCGCAAGGGCCGCGCCAGCGATACACCCGCTGACACGGCCCTTGCAGTTCGCCCTGCTCGTTTGAATTTCGTTGCCGGCTCGCGACTCTTTGCCTTTGACGCGCAACCTCGTGTCAGGCTTTGCCTGTCACTCAAAGTTGCACCGGCCTTCAGCCCGAGGGGGGCGGGGCCAACAAGAGCAAATTGGCTCAGGGTTTATTGTAGCGGGGGCTAAAGGTTTCCCGAGCCGACAATCGTATTGATGTGTGGTAAACCACTGCGCAATGTCAGTGCAGGAAAAGGAGTTGAGGCGGGCACAGAGTCTTTACGAGAAGCCGTTTTTCGATCTCTTATTTGAGGCACACTCTGTTCATCGCACCCACCACGATCCCAACGACATCCAACGTTGCACGCTTCTCTCGATAAAGACGGGGGGATGTCCCGAAGATTGTGGCTACTGCCCACAATCAGCCCATTACGATACCGACTTGGAGCGTGAATCCCTTTTACCTCTGGAAAAGGTCGTCCAAGCTGCTCGCACGGCGAAACAGAATGGCGCCCAGCGTTTCTGTATGGGCGCTGCATGGCGAGAGGTTCAAGACGGCCCCGAATTTGACCGAGTCCTCGAAATGGTCCGCGGAGTGGCGGAACAAGGTTTGGAAACGTGCGTGACGCTTGGGATGCTAAATGAATCGCAGGCCCAGCGCCTCAAGGAGGCGGGCCTCTATGCTTACAACCACAACCTCGATACGAGCCGAGACTATTACGCAAAGATCATCACCACGCGCACGTATGATGATCGCCTTAGAACGCTGAAAGCCGTGCGTGAAGCGGGCATCACCGTGTGTTGCGGTGGCATCATCGGAATGGGGGAGAGCGCCCAAGATCGGTGCGCGTTGCTCGCGGAGCTTGCTGCCTTCGATCCCCAACCGGAATCGGTTCCGATCAATTTGCTCGTTCACGCCGAAGGGACGCCGCTCGCTAACTCAGAGCCTCTTTCACCCCTCGAATGGGTACGGATGATCGCTGTGGCGCGAATTCTAATGCCGAAAGCGCGTGTGCGATTAGCGGCCGGTCGTGTCGGCTTGAGTGAGGAGGCTCAAGCGCTCGCGTTCTTTGCTGGAGCGAATTCCATTTTTTTGGGTGAAAAGTTGTTGACCCGCCCCAATCCTGAGCCGCAAACAGATCTTCGAATGTTGTCGAGCTTCAACGTAGCTACCGCTGGATAGCAAGATGTTCCCGTCTCTGTTGGATAAGCGACTTCGGACTCTAGAGGAACAGACACAGTTCCGGACACTTTCACATCGGAAAGGGGTTGATTTTGCCTCCAACGATTATCTTGGGTTTGCGCAAGATCCGGAACTTGTACGTCGATTTGCTTCCGCCACTGGTGATTTCTATCTTGGTTCCTCCGGCTCACGCCTCCTTCGCGGAAACCTGGAAATTCATGAGAAAGCGGAAGCAGAACTGGCGAAATTTGTAGGGAGAGAAACCGCACTGCTGTTCTCCTCCGGATATCAGGCCAATGTCGGTCTGCTCTCGGCTCTTCTTGGGCCGGACGACGTTGTTTTTTCGGATGAGCTAAATCACGCTTCGATCATCGATGGAATTCGGCTGAGTCGAGCGGCAAAGGTGGTTTATCCACATCGCAATGTTTATCACCTGACTAAATCGCTTGAAGAACAGGCTGATTGCAAAGGTCTCAAGGTCATCGTCACCGAATCGCTCTTCAGTATGGAAGGCGATATTGCACCTCTGACTGAACTGGCGGAGACAGCGAAAAATTACGATTCACTTTTGATCGTCGATGAAGCCCACGCGACGGCCATATTCGGGTCAATGGATGGAAAACGTGGAGGTGGGCTGTGTGAGGCCTTGGGAGTTACGAAGGACGTTTTTGCATCGATCCATACCGGAGGAAAGGCACTAGGAGTGGCAGGCGGATGGGTTGCCGGAGATCAACGCTTAAAAGACTACATCGTGAATTTTGGACGATCGTTCATTTTTTCCACTGCCCCGATGCCCGCGCTACCACTCGCACTCTTGTTAAGCCTTCAATATTGGAACGAAGTGGGCCCCAAACGAGCAACACACCTTCGGACAACCTGCCTGCAATTCAAGGAGATGCTCAAAGAGTTGGCCAAAAGAACCGGTATAGAAACTTGTGGCGCTGAAGGTCCGATTTTTCCCGTCATTCTGGGCAGCAACGAACGGGCACTTTCTGTGGCGAATCACTTGCAAAAGGCTGGATTTGACGTCCGGGCGATCCGTCCACCGACCGTGCCAGCCGGAAGAGCTCGAATTCGCATAACACTTCCTTGGGCCGTTGGTGACGATAAACTTCAAGCGCTTAGGAACTCACTCGCGTCGGCATTGGAGCTCTCTTCGTGAAGCAAGGTCTCTTCATTACTGGGACCGGGACAGGCGTTGGAAAAACCATCATCAGCGCTCTTTTGATTTCCGCTCTAAAGCAAGCGGGTAGGCGCGCTCGATATTTCAAGCCGGTGCAGACAGGGTCTGATGACGACACAGCTAAAGTGGTGGATCTCAGTAAGATTTCCGCGGATGAAGTTCGGGAGCCTCTTTACAAATTTGTACTTCCGGCTGCTCCATTGCGGGCAGCAGAAAACGAAGGGAAGAAAATTCATCTGGATGCCATCGCTCAATGTTGGCAATCCCTGCCTCACGGTGACTGGATCATCGAAGGGGTTGGAGGAATTCTCGTGCCCATCACGCGCCGTGAAACCGTCTGCGAACTGATCGAAGTCCTACAGGTACCAATCATCGTGGTTGCGACCACCCAGTTGGGAACGATCAATCACACGCTGCTCACACTTGAAACGGCTAAGTCTCGACATATTCCAGTTCGAGGCATTGTCCTTTTGGGCAGGAAGGATCCCGGACTTCGGGAGACGATTGAGCAGTTTACGACGGTTCCGGTGGTCGCTGAAGTTCCCTGGCTGGATTCGATCACAACTTCTTCGATCGAGGAAAACTCGCGGCGCTGTTTTCCTTCTTCCTTGCTTGATCAACTCTTCTTCGAGGCTTCTCAATGACGACGGAGCTTCGAGATCGTCAGTATCTTTGGCACCCATACTCACAACACGGTTGGCAGACGCCAACGCTCAAGGTTTCCTCCGCGTCCGGTGCGTACCTTACGCTCGAAGATGGCCGCAAGATTTTGGATGCGGTCTCGTCTTGGTGGGTCACTTTGCACGGCCATGCCCATCCTAAAATTGCGGAGGCGATTGCGAAACAAGCGCGACAGTTGGAGCAGGTAATCTTCGCCGGGTTCACGCATGAGCCAGCCGTTCGTCTGGCTGAAACGTTGATTATGACGATGCGGGAGAGGGGAACGCAGTTAGCGCGTGTCTTCTATTCGGACAATGGCTCCACGGCGGTCGAAACAGCTCTTAAAATGGCCTATCAATTTCACCGAAAACGCGGAGATCAAAAACGGCAACGCTTCCTCGCTCTTCGTCACGGTTACCATGGCGATACGTTTGGGGCGATGATGGTGAGCGACCCGAACGGATTCCACTCTGATTTTAAAAATTTCTTCCCCCATGTTGATTTCGTCGAGCCGGATGATTTTGAAGGGTTGAAAATTGCCGTTCAGGAAGACTCAGATAATTACGCCGCATTCATTCTGGAACCGATGATTCAGGGAGCTGAAGGGATGCGGATCTATTCCGCCGAATTTCTTCGTGAAGTAAGAAATCTCTGTTCAAAACATGGGATTTTCTTGATTTGCGACGAAGTGTTCACCGGTTTTTATCGGACAGGAACCGCATTTGCTTTCGAACATGCCCGAATCGCGCCGGATATTATTTGCCTATCCAAGGGTCTGAGCGGTGGATTTCTTCCTTTTGCTGCCACGCTGTGCACAGAGGAAATGTTTTCCGCATTTGTGTCGGATGAATTGAGCGAGGCGTTTCTTCATGGGCATTCGTACACTGCAAATCCTCTCGGGTGTGCGGCAGCGCTTGCGTCTTGGAATCTTTTGCATGAGACGGCCTGCCAAGACCGGATTCAACGCATCGCTGCTCTTACGCGAGAAGAAATTGAAAAACTCTCCTCTCATCCGGCCGTTGTGTTGGCCCGCTCCATTGGAACCATCGGGGCCGTAAGCCTTCGAACGAAAGAAGGCTATTTCGCTCCGATCGGGAGAAAAGTGTTTCCGATGGCGATCGAGGAAGGTGTGTTGTTGCGGGCGCTTGGTAACGTCTTATACGCCGTTCCTCCGTATTGCGTGACCGACGAAGAAATGAAACGAATTTACGCGGTGATGGCAAAGGTGATCGATCGATTGGAGCTGGCATGACAAACGAGTTCTTTGAAAAATTAGTAGCGCATTCGGAGGCCCATGCTCGTTTTGTGAACAGTCTGAGCTTTGTGGAGTACATCGGAGCGCGAAAGATTCTCAAAAGCCAACACGCGGACAACTTTTCGTTCGAGCTTCTATCTCATGTGGCAGAGGAGATCCGACATGCTCAGGTACTCAAGCGCCTTGCTCTTCGAATGAGTGACGGGCTCGTTACTTCCTATCGGCCCGAACATCTTTTAGCGGGACAAGAAGCCGAGGCCTACATTCAGGCCATCGACCACGCCGTGGAACAAGAGATTGGTGGCGAACAGCATTGGAAGAATTATCTTCTGACGACCCTCGTTGTTGAGGAACGAGCGAAATCGTTTTATTCGGAATATGAAACAGTCCTAGCCCGTTGCGGTTATGGCGGGATCTTAGCGGCGATCGTCCGGGAGGAAGAGGGCCATTTGAAAAAGATGTATTCCTGGCTGTCCGCGGATCAACTTGGCTATGAGTACCTGCTTGGGAAGCTTCGGAAGCGCGAACAATCGGCGTTTGAAATATTTCTTCGATCGGCGGCAAATGAAATACATTAAGGGTCAGGGGACAGAGCGCCTTGGGGCAAATTCTGTCGAAATGCCACCAAATATATGCGGTTGTTGCGTTCTTCTAAATGACTTAATAACTGGCGATATTGCGATACACTAAGGCAAGTCAAAAATGCCGCAGCCTGCCACAAAGAAAACTTCTGATAAAAAGCGATCGAAATTTCGATTTCCTAGTTTGTCTAAAGCTCCGATTCAAGAAGCCGTCATAGATTTTCAGATTAAGCCGTTTGGGCCAGATGTCTTGAGTTCTCTTGAAGCCCTGCACGAGCAGACCAAGGAGGCCTTTCCAATAAAGGAACCCTTGGCACGTGTGGAGGCGTCCATGTCTATACATGCCGAGCAAGGTGTGCACGACATTGGCGGAAAATCGGAACGTGTTGGGATTCTCTGCAGGTCCGCATCGGGAAATGAAGTAGTCCAATTCCGTCGCGATGGTTTTGCATACAGTCTTTTGAAGCCATATTCTGATTGGGGATCTTTCGTACAGAAGGCGAAAGAGCTTTGGGACAAATATAAAAAGACGCTTCCCGAAGCGCGGATCTCTAGGCTCGGCGTGAGAAACATTAACATACTCGAGCTTCCTCCGCCCGGTACGAAATTAACGGAGTATTTCCATCCGCTCTTATCCATTCCAAAAGATCTACCGAAAACGGTAAGACAGTTATTCACGCGCGTTGAACTTCCATTCGATAACGATATTAGGGCCGCTGTTGTCCAAGCATTTCCTACTGGCGACCCCGTTAAGCCCTCTTACCTCATCGATATTGATACCTTCCGGGTCTTCCCAGAACCGGGGTTGAGGGAAGAAGATCCATGGGCTACAATAAATGAGTTCAGGTTAGTGAAGAATAGGATATTCTTCGCAATTATAAGTAAGAAGACGGAACGACTCTTAAAATGACTTTCCTCCAAAATACTTCTGATTACCGAATCGCGACAACCGGGGGTCACCCACGGTGGGAGTCGGTCATTTCTGAGAGAACTTACGCATCAAACCCAAGTAACGCTGTTAGTCAGGCTGCATCGCTGATTAATCAAGAGATCCTCGTTATCGGCAATTCCATACTGTTCCCGATGTCCAGGATGGAGTACCAACGCGCTGTCAACGAACTTGATGAAATTTTTGAAGACTGCTCTGAACCCGGCTGGGACGGATACAATGCTCTTTCAATCGATACCGTATCTATGGGTCTGGCTCGAAGGTTTTTGGAACGGCTACCTTCTCATGTCCGTATGCCTGAGGTAGCGCCGGACCCGAATGGTCAGATCACGCTTGAATGGCGAAATGATGCTTCGGATATCCTTGTAATCAACTTTTCACCGAAACATGACCTGGTTTATGCTGCTGTTTTGGGTTCTAGTTCAAAGTTCTACGGAACTGAACCGTTCTTGTTTACAATATCACCTGCTTTACTCAGGATTCTCGATCGATACTTTGCCAGACGTTGATTCACTTGAACCAGATTCGGTACAGTCGACCGAGGTATTAAGCCGTTGGCTCTTTTCTTCTAAACTATTTAATCGTAGCACCCTCCGCGTTCGCTCAGGAGCATTCACACCTCAGCGGTCTCTTCGTTCGGGCGACTTGGAGACATCCGTCTATAGAACTTCCGGCCTAACGGAGCATCAGATTTGGCCACTTGCGCAGTTACGACCTGGCCTAACCCTTCACGGTCGGGCGGATCTTAAGGCTAACGATGTCGAAACAACAGGCTTAACCGTTGTTCCCGAAACATCGAATCATCCTAGACACGCGAACATTCTTGGCTGGAGCGATGACGAGGCGGACCAACTACAAAAGAAAACCGAGTTAGCTCGCATGGCGCGGCTGCTTCTGAAGGATGACAATAATTGACTAAACGTCCAGAGCGAATGTCACGCATCTTCCTTTGATGGGAGGCTCAGGCTCCGCTCCCCCGCACCCCCGCGGAGCCCTCGCGTTTATTGTAAAAACCGGTCCCGCTCCCCTCGGGCCGAAGGCCGGTGCAACCGAAGTGACAGGCTTTGCCTGGCACGAGGTTGCTCGTCAAAGGCAAGGCGAAACGATTTGGCGATGAATTTCAAAATGGCTGGGCGAACTGCAAGGGCCGTGTCAG
>DATDPG010000140.1 GCA_035292885.1 Bdellovibrionota bacterium
GTGGACAACTGGCTACCAACATGTTGAAGTAAAGAAGAAAAAAACCAGCGTCGCTGCGCTCCGACTACCCCCGGCCGGCATGCTCCGGAATCACTGGCCGGCTTGGCCCGGAATCACCGGCCGATTTGAACGGAATACGCACTCATCCCATGGCCCTCGTCGTTTATTCCTTCCCCGGTCGTTCCGCCAAGCCTTACCCCGGACGATGCCGTCGTGCAGATTTCGCACGATCCCTTCTTCCTCGGAATGAATGCCGCGTTTGACGAATTGTTCGCACGTTTTGGTGTAAGCCTCCCCCGAGCCTTCTCTAATCCGGCCAACATCGAAGCTTTGGAAGGACAACTCGAACCTCTCGCTCACAACCCGGCTTTCGACGAAGCCTTTCGAAATCTTGTCCACCGCTACGACCAGATTCTTGCTATGGCGCTACCTCGTTATCTGAAACGGAATCTCTTGAATTTTGGAGACCAACTTCGATTCTGTCTTTTCGACGAAGGACACTGGAAGAGTGTTCTGTCAGCCCTCGGATGGCTTGGAGGTCCCGCTACCTTCATCCTCGTTCCCGCGTATGAAGCGCGTCGGATCCGCATGGCGAAAGCCAAGGCATTGCCGTGGAGCGTGGCAGGTGTCCTCATGACAGCCGTAGGCTTCCTCTTCGCAAAGGAGATGGCGGGAGAACTCTACGACTGCGCCCGGGGCGCCAGCCACCCTATGGATTTTAAGCGTAACTTCAGCAGAAACTCAGGTCTCCTCCTTCTCTTATGGGCGGCATACAACGTCAGGACGTTCCTGCGCAAAGTAGCGAAAGAAAAGAAGCTACACCAAATCAAGAGCGCACCACCTCAGGATCAAATTTCACGGCGCCCAATTGAGAAGTGATGTAACGCTTAAGCAATGTCCGGCCATCCCCCCGAACCGCAGTTTTCCGGAAACTTCGGATTCGTCACCGGTACCGGTCGGGACCTATCGATCCATGACTGTCTTCGAGGAAGTTGCAGTTGGTCCACTACAGCAATTGCTGAATGGTTTTTATGGGCAGGAACAGAGAGTTGGGCCGATCGGCAAACGGAATGAACCCGAAGTGAAGGTAAAAGGCTTTTGCCGCTTCATTCTTGGCCTCCACAAGGACGGCGGCGCAGGCCACTTTTTCCGAAGCGCGAAGGACTTGGCGGAAGGCGTCCATGAGAAGAAGACCGCCCAGTCCAAGGCCCCCAGCTCGTTGATTCACCGCAAGGCGGCCGATCAGAGCTGCCGGAAGAGGATGCTGCGGCAACTTGTGTGCGATATCGTCCGGCAGAGAAATAAAGTCCACGCAGTTCATGCTCAGAGAATAAAAACCAGCGATTTGAGATGGATCTTCTGCGGGGCTGGCAACGAAAGTTTTGGCAAGATTCCTTCGCTCGTATTGCCTTGCCTTCGTTTTGAGGAAATTGTTTAACTCCGGTACGCCGCAGTCAAACGCTGCACGATCATGGATTTTCGCCAGAGGGCCAAACATCCACGCCGGTTTTCGAGGATCTGGAGGCGTCAAATATTAGCCGATGGTCTTTTTGTATCGTTCGAACGTTTTTTGAAGAGCGGGAGACGGCGCCGGAGGAGCCTCCAGGGTCTTAAGAAAGAGATCCCGATCCCGATTGGAAAGTCGAATGATCTCCTGTTCGGCTAAAATCTTCCGGGCGCGTTCCACGGACGACGCGAGAATAAACTTGGAGAGATCGCTCCCCAAGAGATCCGCAGCTTTTTGGAGCGTTTTTTTCACCTCCGGCCGGGTCCGAATGTCAATTCGGTCTTCGTTTCGATGTGTAGCGCTTCGCGACATAGACTTCCTTAACTACAAAGTATACTAGAACGTACGGATATCTTCCACACAAATTTGTCATTAAAACTACAGAGAAATTTAGTCTAAAATACAAATAACATTAATATGTTATTTATATAGGAAATCGCGGGACACCCGCCTGCACCTCAATTCGATCAATAAAAGTTACGTACGTTGTTTTGGTTTAGGACCTCGGTTTCCTGTTCCAGCTCAAATAAAACTGCTGAGGGCTTTTCCAAGTTTTGGCTTCTAGTGAGCAAGGCGATTCTGCTTTGAGAACGGGTCGCTGCTCAGTTATAGACTTCGCGCCGGTGGCCCAGGTAAAGAAAATCCAACGTTTCTCTGTCTACCACACGATAAATGAGTCGATAGTCCCCCGCGCGGAGTTTGAACAAACCTTTGAATTGCTTGCCGGTGAGTGCCTCGTGCGGCCACGGCTGTGCCCTCGCCACTTCCCTTAACTTCGAGAGAACCTGTTTTTTTACGGCGCCATCCAGCGCTTCAAACTCCTCCACCCAGTCGAACGTAAACGTGAGCTTCACTCCGACCGGCCCCGCAAATCCTTCAAGCTCTTCCGCCGGGAGTCTCCTTTCGCAAGAATACGGTGGGCCTGACTGCCGAAATGAAAATCTTCCATGATTTCGAGGAGTTTCTGCTCGGTAAATTTGCCGATGGACAGTGCGTGAGCGTCGCAAAACTCACGATATTTTTTCACAAACGCTTTGGATACTTTAATTGACCAAGTATGCTTTTCCATGCCAAAAGTATACTAATTATGACTTGCGCGCGTCAAGCGCATCGATTAAGGGAAGATTCCCCGCTCCCGGTATGCCTGCTGTATTTTCTCAAGAGCGACGCAATAGGCGGCGGAGCGCAGGTTGGTGCTGTATTTTTTCGAAGCTTCATACGTCTTGTGAAACGCCCGGCGCATCGTGTACGCCAATTTTTCGTCCACAACCTGAAAGCTCCAGTGGTCCATCGTTTTGTTCTGGACCCATTCGAAATAACTGACGGTGACGCCGCCCGCATTGGCGAGGATGTCCGGTAAGACGGTGATTCCCCGCTCCCGAAGAATCTTGTCCGCCGCTTCTGTGGTCGGGCCGTTGGCGCCTTCGGCAATCACTTGGGCTTTAATTTTGGGAGCATTTTCCTCCGTGATCTGTGCCTCCAACGCCGCCGGAACAAGAATGTCGCATTTAAGGCCGAAGAACTCTTTGGCGGCGGCACTTTCCGCCTCGGGATAATCCGCTACGCTGCCGGTTCTTTCGACGTAGCTTCCGAGCGCCTTCGAATCGATTCCGTTCTTGTTGTACACCGTACCGCGATAGTCCTGGGCCGCGACTAGCCTGGCTCCCCGTTTCTCCAGAAGAAGGGCGGCGTGATAGCCGACGTTTCCGAATCCCTGGACCGCGAACGTCATTTTGCTCAGGTCGATATCTTCCTCGTCGGCCCAGCTTCGAAGAGCGTAAACCAATCCCTGGCCCGTCGCTTCTTTGCGACCTTCACTGCCACCGGCCGTCAGTGTTTTGCCCGTTACAACGTGGCGCTGGGAATTTCGTTCGACGGCGGTCTGAGCGTTCATAAACGTGTCCATAATCCAAACCATCGTTTGGGAATCGGTTCCGACGTCCGGCGCCGGTATGTCGTATTCGGGGCCGATATTGGTTCCCAAGGCGTGCGTAAACCGCCGGGTCAGTTTCATTTTTTCCGTCGGACTAAGTTCGCGAGGGTTTACGGTCACTCCCCCCTTGGCGCCCCCGAAAGGGAGATCGACCAAAGCGGCCTTGAATGTCATCCACGATGCGAGCGCTTTCACTTCGTCCAGGTCGACCTGAGGGTGGTAACGAATCCCGCCTTTGTACGGACCGAGGATGTTGTTGTGCTGGATGCGATACCCGCGGAACAGCGTCAAATCGCCGTTATCCATCCGCACGGGGAAGCTGATCGTAATCTCGTTTTTCGGTTGAGAGAGGATCGTCCGCACGGCGGGATCCAGCTCCATCAGGTCGGCGGCCTTTTGCCACTGACGAAGCGCCTGACTGTAAAGGGAATCTTGTTTGGGTTTGGCCATGTAAAAGGGGCGGATTATCGGCCAAATCCTCGACCAGTCAAATTGACGTGGGGAAGGAACTTCCTTAGATTGCCGCCGATGCAAAACTCACCTTTCCAAAATCTTAAAGAAAAACACCAGTCGAAAGAGAAGTTTGTCGACCAAATCTTGTCGTCGTTGAAGCGACCGGACGGAGAATCAAAGGAAGCCTTCAAAAAGCGGTTGTTGAAAGTGAGCTCTCGAAAACTTCTCCGGCTTCAATCTCGACTATCAACGAAGCCGGCATCCGAGCCAAAGCCAAAGAAGAAAGCGGCCAAGCAGGGGTAGACCGCTAAGTTCTCATACGTTTCGGCAGAACGGATACAAATCTGCCCGCTCAGAAATGGAGGTCACCCATGTTCCGGCGCTTAATTCCTCGTGAGGAGAAATTCTTCGACCTGTTTCGACAGTCCGCCGATCTCATTGTCGAGGGGGCGAAAGCGTTCCGGGAACTCTTGTCGGACCTGAAACATGGCGAAACTCGGGCCCGTGACTTAAAAGCGATCGAAAGCCGGGCCGATGAGGTTACGCATCATACGGTCGACCTGCTGCACAAGACCTTCATCACGCCGATCGACCGAAGCGATATCCACGAGCTGATCTGCCGGATGGACGACATCATCGACTACATCGAGGCGGCTTCTCAACGCATCGTCCTTTACAACCTGACCTCCGCGCCGCCGCACGCAGCGGAGCTTGCGGACATCTGCGTGAAATCCGTGGAGGCTATTCGTGAGGCGGTCAACAAGCTCGAAGACTTGAAGAATTCGCCGGAAATCTTGAGACACTGCGTGGAGGTGAATCGTCTGGAAAACGAAGCGGATCACCTTCTGCGAACAGCGATGGCCAAGTTATTCCGCGAAGAATCGGACGCGCGCCAGATTATCAAGGTGAAGGAGATTTACGAGTTGCTCGAAACCGTGACCGATCGTTGTGAAGACGTGGCGAACATTATCGAAGGAATCGTCGTCGAATACGCATGATGGTTTCACCGCTCGTCATCTTTATCATCGCGGCCGCGCTCCTTTTTGATTTTATCAACGGTTTTCACGACGCGGCCAATTCGATCGCCACGATTGTTTCCACCCGTGTGCTCCGACCGCAATGGGCCGTCGTCTGGGCGGCGTTTTTTAATTTCGTGGCATTTCTATTTTTCGGCTTGCATGTGGCGAACACCATCGGCAACGGCGTGATCGACCCGAAGATCGTCGATCCGTTCGTGATTTTTGCGGCGCTTTCCGGAGCCATCGTGTGGGATCTGATCACTTGGCACTACGGCATTCCTTCCAGCTCTTCCCACGCCCTGATCGGCGGGCTGGGCGGGGCCGCTGTGGCAAAGATAGGGGCCTCGGCGCTCAACCCGCAGGGGTTCTTGAAAATCGGCGCGTCGATCGTTCTCTCGCCCGCGTTGGGGTTTATTCTCGCCTTCATATTGTTTGCCGCCGTCGCCAATATTTTTTTCAAAACCTCTCCTCGCAAAGTGGATCGATGGGGGCGGAGGCTCCAGCTCGTATCGGCGTCGCTTTACAGTTTGGGCCATGGCGGAAACGACGCTCAAAAGACAATGGGGATCATCGCCGTGCTCTTGTTCTCCACGGGGGCCCTTGGCACGTCGTTTCATGTTCCTCTCTGGGTGGTTCTTGCCTGTCACGCTGCAATGGGAATGGGAACGTTGTTCGGCGGTTGGAGAATCGTCCGGACAATGGGAATGCGGATTACGAAACTGAAGCCGGTGGGCGGGTGCTGCGCCGAAACGGCCGGCGCCGTAAGTCTATTCTTAGCGACCGGTCTGGGGATTCCCGTATCCACGACGCACACGATTACCGGGTCGATCATGGGTGTCGGCTCCGTCCGAAAGTTTTCCGCTATCCGCTGGGGCGTCGCCGAAAGGATCGTCTGGGCATGGATTCTCACGATGCCGGCGTCCGCGTTTGTGGCGGGCGTGACCTGGTGGAGTATGCATCTCCTTTTTGGTTCTTAGGTACGGTTCTACTTTTTTCCTCGATAGAACCGCTCGGCGGATTCCTTGGAGATCCAGCCGAACTCAGCGGCGGTATGAGCGCCGATCTGAATTTCGTTGAGCGAAGAAAAGGGTTTGTACTGCTTGGCGGTTTGAGCAATTCCCCGGGTCATCAACTCGCCGGACGTCTGGGGGTGAAGAGGATCCCGAAACGGATTCGGATATCCCCGAGGGTAGACGGCGAACCCATGGTCGTCCGTCTTGTCCTTGGCGCCCATTGCGTGGCCCACTTCATGTGCCAGACGCGCGAGCGATTCCCCTTCGGCCTTGGAAAGAAGGGGGAGGTAGACGATTCCGGTCCGGTCCGGTCGCTTCCCCTGATGTTCGAGAGGGTAGGGGCTCGTTCCACTCTCGGAACGAGCGTAGAGGTGAACGAATACGACCCCCAGGTTTGGAGCCGGCGCAACGTTCTTCAGGCCGTGAAACCGGTTCATTTCATCGAAAGGGAGGAGCTCATTGAAGAGCGATCCTTGCCAGGATATGGAAGGCGCGTCGCTCTTCGGCTCGGGAATAGAAAACAGAACGGGGTTCGGCTCGTTCGGTCGATATCTTCGATATTCTCGCGCGAAGAAATCCGTGAGCGGCCGGCGCCAGGTCTGGTCTCGTTTTCCGAAATCGTTCCAACTTTGTAAAGCCTTCGGATCGGCGGCCGAAACCAGCTTTTCGATGGAGACAAAGATCT
>DATDPG010000141.1 GCA_035292885.1 Bdellovibrionota bacterium
GGCAATGTGAGTTGAAAGATGATTCTTCGTAAACATCTCTCCACGCGACTGTTTTGGCTGGTCGGCAGCATCGCCGTCGTGCCTTTAGCATCGATTCTATTCTTGGCCGTTCGCGGCTCGATCGTGGCGACGGAACAAACGGCGAAGGAAGGTTTACAGGAAGTGGCCAATCAAACCGCCGGACGAATGGAGGAGATCGTGGCCTCCCACGTGCGCGTGTTGGAGGGACTGGCCGAAACGATGGGCCGTGCGATCGTGGATCGTACCGCGCGACAGTCCCTATTGGATGGTTATACTCTGCGATTTCCCGAGCTGAAGCGCGTGGTCGTCGTCAACAGCAAGAAGGAGGTGATTGCCGGCAGCGACCCCACCTGGACCCCTTCCACGGTTTCCGGCCTTCCGGTGCCGATGGATCTCTCTCCGCGGGAGACGAGAATCTCGGACCTGATATGGAAGGGCGGTTTGATGCCGACGATCCAGTTGACGCATCGTCTAAACGACGATGAATTGCTGCTGGCCGAGATCAATATCGCCAAGCTATGGGAGCTGGTCGAGTCGATTCGTATTGGAGATTCCGGACGCTTGCTTCTATTGGACCGGAATCACCACGTGATCGCGCACGGCGCCCCGCAGGGGAAGAAATTCATTTTGGATCAAATGGACTCCCATGAGCCGACGACCATTCCATATCCCTCAGCGGATTCGACTGCCCAATATAGGAATCTCATCGGCGTCCCCGTCGTAGCGGCCGCTCAAACGATTCGCTCGCTCGATTGGAAGGTCGTGATAGAACAAGACCAGGCGGAAGCGTTTGCGGCGTCCCATTGGTTGTCGCGCCTGCTTCTTCTCTCGGGCGGTCTCTTAGTGATTTTAATTGCCTTCGCCGGTACACGATTCAGCCGGAAAATGACTCGCCCCCTCGAAGAGTTGGTTGAAGCGACGAAGGAAGTAGCCAAAGGAAATTTATCCATCCAGGTCAATGTCGTCGGCAACGACGAGCGGGCGCATCTTGCGGAGGCGTTCAATCAGATGGTCGGCGATCTCCGCCAATTGCACGAATTGATCGCCCAAAGGGAGAGAATGGCCGTCATTGGAAGAATTGCCGGCGAACTCGTCCATGACCTTCGCCACCCGGTGCGCAACATCGAAAACGCGGCTCACTTGATAAACAGCCGCGGCGACGAGCCCGCCGTGCGGGAGATGTTCCAACGAGTGACGCTACGAGAGTTTGAAGGGCTCAACCGTTTCCTTCAAAACCTGGAAACCCTTATTTCCGAACCTGTTCTTCAACCTGTGGAATTGGATGTCGCGGCCGAACTCCGTTCTATCGTGGAAGCGCTGCAGAACTCAACGGAAGGAAACACGATTCGGTGGGATCTGCCGAAGTCGGAGCTGTCTCTCCATGCCGTGGCTGACCGGTTCGCTCTTCGACGGGTGCTTCAGAATCTGCTTCGAAACGCCGTCGAGGCCTCGCCGGAAGGGGAAACGATTCGTGTCGGCGTCACGGTCGAAGGAAATCGCATCGCCGTCCACGTTCAGGATCAAGGTCCGGGGATTCCCGCCGACCGGGTGGCATCCTTGTTCGATGCCCTTCGCACGACGAAACGCAGAGGTATCGGCCTCGGCCTCGCCATCTGCAAGAAACTCGTCACGGAAATGGGAGGCGAAATTGGGGTTTCCAACCACGGGGAAGGAGGAGCCCAGTTTTCCGTGAGCCTGCCCCGGCCGATGAAGGAAAGCGCTGAGGCGATAGAGGGGACCCTCAAGTCCATCGCCAGACTCCCAGGTTCCGGAAAGAAGAATTCTCTTCCAGCCCCCTGAGATCCAATATGGATCCGCGGAAAAATCGATAACGCATTAATTGGCCGTTTTGAGCTCAATACGGCTCAGCCGAGGTATCCAACTTAACCCATTAAAATAATTCGGGTTTCGGACCCAGCGTAACTCTAATTCCATGGCCGGGTTTCCTTCGGGTGTCAAAATGCCCATAAAGTAAAATTATTTCAATTACTTATGTCGAAGGCATGACGGTTGCGGTGAGGGGGGAACCAAAATACGCAGTTCGAGTCAAAGTTCGGCACAGCGGCACGGGGTCAGCGTATAAATCAACATAAATTCAGTGGGTTAACGCCAAAGGCGCAAACTAATAATTTGGCACACCCTTCGCAGTTTCCTTGGCGTACTATGGCAAACCTCTCTCTGAGATCCTTCGTAACGTTGGCAAGCGTTTTGTTCTGCGTCCTCGCCGTCGGATGTGCGGGAAGCGAACAATCGAAGGCGACGCTCGATGAAGAGAGCGTTTCGATCACGTTGGTTTCGTCAAACGGCGACTGCGGTGCGGATATTCACGCAGGAGAGGCCAGTGGTGGCGGTCATTTGAGGAGGGCCCTAAGCTGCGGCAGCTACACGGTTGATGTTTCGGGTATCTGCAAAGATTGTAATTCAGTCATGTTTGAATCGGGTGACACGTCGTTTTCCATCGACGTCGCGTCCGACGGTTCATTCAAAACGATTGTCAGCCTCGGCTCTTTCGACGGTTCGGTACTTTTGACGCCGGTGGATTCGGCGGGAGTCCTCGGAAACGTTGTTTCGGCCGAAGCGGTTGTGACAAACCCGTAACAAGACCCAGTTTCACCTAAATTCAATCGGGCTCTAACCTACGAACATACTGCCCTGCAATCGGCAAGCAGATCGGTTGCAACCGTTTCCAGAAGGTAAGTTGAACAATTGGTCCGCTCCCTCTAACGTCAATTGCGATGTTGCGCTCCCAAATTGCCGCTCGTGGAGTCGCTGTTCTTTCTCTATGGGTTGCCCTTTCGACGTTTTGCTTGGGCTCATGCAAACCAAAGGAAGCGGACACAGCAATCAGCGTGTTGAATGTCCCGATCGAGTCCGACATCCAGGGCTTCGATCCAGCAATAATCACGGACAACTACACAATGGTTGCTTTGGAGCAAGTCTATCAGGGGCTCACGCAATACGATTATTATGCGCGGCCTTACAAAGTTGTTCCCCTCTTGGTGAAGTCGATGCCGACGATTTCGCCGGATCGGTTGGTCTACACCTTCCAACTTCGAGAAGACGTGTTTTTCCATGAGGATCCGGCTTTCGGCGGAAAGCCGCGGAAACTAACGGCCTCAGACGTCGTCTACAGCCTGAAAAGAATCGCCGATCCCCGCGTGAAATCACCGAACTGGTGGATGCTTGAAGGGCGGATCGTTGGGCTGGATGAGTTTCGCGTTGCCCTCGGAAAGGCGAAGGGAACTCCTAATTACGACTCAAGCCGTGTCGCTGGTCTTTCTGCGCCCGATGACAAGACAGTTGTCATTAAGCTTATAAAACCTTATCGGCAATTGCTCTACATTCTGGCGCTCCATCCTTTCGGCGTTTTGTCGCCTGAGGTTGTGGCGAAGTACGGTGATGAATTGATCAATCATCCCGTCGGGACGGGACCATATGTTCTTAAGGAATGGATCCGGGGACAGCGAATCGGTTTCTCAAAAAACGAAAAATATTGGAAAGAGATTGATTCCCGTACCGGAAGGCAACTTCCAGAGCCGGATGAAATCAATCTCTGGATCTATCCAGAAACTCAGCCGATGTGGCTCAACTTTCTAAAAGGAAATTTGGATGTTCTGGATGTCGTATCGGAGCTTCAGGATCTGGTATTTCAAAAGGATGGCACGGCGGTACCCGAGCTGAAGAGACGGCAAATTGAACCGACGGTGTTCGAGCGCGTCGATACAGTTTTTCTGGGATTCCAGATGCAGGACAAAATCGTAGGATCAAACAAATATCTTCGCCAAGCCATCAGTGCGGCAATCGATCGAAATGAATTAATAAAGCTTTTCTGGTCCGTTAAGGATAGGGAAGCGCATGGGCCGATCGCTCCGGGTGTGTTCGGGTATAATGAGGATCTCCGAAATCCGTACGGTTATGATTTAGATCATGCGCGGCGGCTCATCGAAAAAGCCAAACAGGCTGCAGGCGTTCGAACGTTCCCCCCAATAAAACTCCATCTGATGTCATCCTCCTGGCACCGCCAATTGGGGGAAGCGCTAGGGCAGCAGCTCCGTAAGATCGGTTTGAATCTGAACGTCGAACTTCACCCGTGGCCGCGTCTTCAGGAACTGATGGAGAAACGACAGGTGCAAATGTTTTTGTATTCCTGGACGGCGGATTACCCGGATGCCGAAAACTTCCTTCAGTTGTTTTACGGGCCGAACGCGGCACCGGCCACGAACCGGTCCTGCTTTCAAAACAGCGGATTCGATTCTTTGTACAAGGAAATTCAAGCCGATGAGGACTCGCCAGAGAGGAAAGAAAGGATCAATCGAGTGGTTCAGATCATCATGGAGGAAATGCCGTTGATTCCGCTGGTTCATCGCAGTGCTCCCCGAGCCGTGCAGGGGTGGGTGAGCAACTTCAGACTGAATCCGTTCGCCCGGGGGGGGTACAAGTATGTCGTTGTCGACGCGAAACGGAAAGTCTCCCTGGCCGCTCGGAAATAGAAGCGTTATTACGGAAGGATTCGTTCCGGGTTGAACTCCGGATGATTTCGAAAAGGCGCGAGGAATTGAAGCGGGATTTTCTGTTCCATCTCCAGTCGAACACTTCGAAATTCCTCCAGAAGGCTTTGCGATTTCCCATGCTCGTTCTTGCTGGCCAGATAACGAATCGCATTCGCATAAACCATCTGCTGTAACCACACTGCGGAAAGCGACCGAAGATTGAGAGACTTCGGTTCTGGGGGAATAATGCCGGCTCCTGCGGCAGCCAAAAGATAATCCGTTCCATGGTAAGAGTACTGAAGTCTGGGCATCTGCATCTTTCGTACTTCTTCTCGAAGAGGGAGATATTCGGCCAGTATCTCCGAAACAGGTCTTGAATGTTGCAACGTCTCAAACCTCAGGAGCGCTGAATATCGGAGAAGGTAAAACAGCCGCTCTCCAACCCGAGCGAGATTTGATAAATCCTCCCGAGCCAGACGAACGGCCTCAGAAACATTCCCCCGATAGAACGCCATTAAATACCGAAAACGGCAAAGCAAGGATTTCAACCAAGGTTGCTCGTCTACACGATATTCCGTTTCAACTCTTCGGATAATCGTTTCCACTTCATCCAAGGCGCCCACGTCCAAGCAGACATCAGCCTGGAAGATCAAGGATCTCGCCTCCAGCTGCCTGTTCCCTAAAATCCGGGCTTCACGAAAAACCGTTTCGTAGTCCGCAAGTGCGCGGACGTACTCTCCAACCTCACTGTAGAGAGATCCACGATTACACATAGCCATAAGATACTGATCGCGAAGCCCCGATTCCTCGGCTACCTGAATAGCCTTGTTCACATGTGCAAGGGCGGAGGGATGGTCCAAATTCAGATCATGATTCCAGGCAAATCGGATGTGAAGGTTGATACGATCTCTTGGCGAGATCCGGTCTGAAGGAAGAGCTTCGGCGCGCTTGAGATAGTCGAAACTTTCCGGCAATTGGCCCGTATTCCACGCGAGAATGGACATTTGAACCCAGATTCGAAACTGGAGGTCAGGGCGATCGTCGCCGAGTCGGCGAAGAAGGTCCAAAGCATCGTTCTGGCACTGTTCATTGGAACGACCCGAATCCCACAACATCTTCAAACGTTTGGTTTCGGCACCCAGAGAATCCGCAAAAGCCGATCCCTCCTTCATATGTCGGATGGCGACGTCAAGATCGCCGAGAGCATCCGCGAAGTTCGCCCGCGCCTGCTGAACCTCTGATCGGGCCGAATAATAATGGCCCAACGTTTTGGGATCTGCGCCCAGCCCCAGCGCCTTCCATCGCTCCAAAGCTTTATCCACGGCTTCAAAGTCCCCGATCGCCCGAAGCGCCTCGATCCATTTCACAAAGAGTTCCCCAAGAGGCGAACGGGAGGACGGCGATGTCGTTTCCCATCGCTCGACGGCGGCGCGAAAGTATCTCTCGGCCTGCGCGTATGCAAAGAGGTCCAGGTTGCGATCCCCGGCACGGACGGCCCACAAAATGGCCTCCTCGTCGCCGTCGCTTTCCAAATAGTGATTTGCTACGCGGTCGGTCTCCTGGCCTTCGCTCCTCCCCGACCGACCGGCGAGAAAGGATGCGATTCTTCCATGCCGTTCCCGCCGATCCTTCTCCGTCAACGTGTTTCGGATGGCATCGAAGACAAGATCGTGATGAAAGCGAAAGATCCGCTGGGGAAAAACGCTCTGTTCCTCGAAATAATTCCGCTCCAGGAGTTCATTGCATATCTCTTTAGGATTCTCGAATCCGATCTGTAGAAGAAACTCCTCGAGTTCGTCCGCGTTCAGCGAAACACCGAACAGCGCCGCCGACCTTAGGACCTCCCGATAACTCTCGGAAAGCTTGTCGAATCTGGCGGCGATCAACGAATGAAGCGTCGGCGGCAAAGCCACAAGATCCTGTCGTGACGCTCGAAGTATTTTTTTGTCGTCATCCGTCGTTTGAATCTCCACGACCTTCTGGTCGAGCCATTGACGTAAGATCTCTTCAATAAAGAGCGGATTCCCAAGCGATGCGCGAACCAAAAGCTCGCGAAGTTTGGCCGAGACCCGGTCGATCTCCAAAGCCGTACAGATGAACCGATCGATATCGTCCTTGGACAAGGGCTTTAAGAAAATCTCATTGTAATTGAGCCGGCGGTTCCAGCTTCCCGACACACCCGGCCGGTGAATCAGGACCAAAAGGAGGCGGAGGTGTTCGATCCCATCCAATAAAGACTCCAGAAGCTCGAACGATCTTGGATCGGCCCAGTGGAGGTCCTCAATTGCAATCACGAGAGGGGTGGTCGCGGCTTGGCGAAGGAGGGAGCGAACCGACTGAAACAATCCCAAACGAATCTGCTCGTCCGTATACGAAGCGAATCGCTCGATCTTGCGATCCGGCTCCAATAAGAGGCGAAGGTAATCCACCTCTACGTCGCTTAAAGACCATTGTTTCAGCGTATCCGATGTACCTTTAGAGATGGCGGCGACAATCTGCTGAAAGGCGTGATATGGCCGCTCGGTTCCGTGAAGGATAAAACTTCCCTCTGCGTACGGAATATTCCGCTCGGCTACAATCTGTCGCAGAGAATGAACGAGGCGGGTCTTGCCGATCCCCGCGTCGCCGACGATTCCGAGAATCTGCCCCTGGTCTTGAGACATCTGGTCGATGAGTTCGGCAAAGCGAGCCACTTCCGCGCTTCGGCCGATTAACGGCATCTGCCGGGCACGAATGCCTCGAACGCGTGCGGGCCGCTTTCGTTCACCACGCAGATAGAAGAGTTCGCCGTCGTCCTCTTCCACGCGTTCCAAAAGGAAGCGGCGATCGTAAATCTTGGCCAGGTCAGGGGACACGAGCGCCTCTCCCTGCCGCACCAGAGATATCTCGTTTCCAAATTCAGCGGTCCAGTCGAACTTGGCTTCGGTGGCGGAAACCTCGGCTTGGAGTTCTTTCACAACGATTTTCCGCCCCGTATTGAGGAGCGAAGAAGCGAGAAGGAGCGCGTGTTCGGCGTCGTCCTCCTGGCGAGCCGGTAGTCCGAAAATAACAGCGCCTTTCGAGTCCCCCGACGGCACCCATGACCCGGACGAAGAATCCGGCGGCGGCGTGGGGCCTTGAATCCCGACGGCGATCAGGCGGCGGCGTTCCATGTTTAGTCCGATCTCGACTCCCTTTTTCCTGTTACACTGAAAAGACTTTCCTTACAAACGCTTAGGAAGGTCTTGGGAAATTGATACGATAAAATGTGCGTTGCCGGTCATTGACACGTCAGGAAGGCAATCGCTGGTATCGCCAGTACGCATTCTTACTGGAGTTCCGTGAAACGAAAGCGCAGGCCCAACGAATTTCTGCGAAATCCCTTATTCCTCGGTTAAGCCACCCTCCTGGCTCGGATCTTTGGCCCGCTCCCCATCGCCTGTCCCCGCTGCGGCCAGAACATGAAGCTTCTCTCCTGTGAAACCGATCACACCGTCCCGACTCCTTGCCCGATTTCTGTGCGGGGCTCCCTCTTTCATCCTTCAATACGGCCCCCAGATATTCAAAAGTTCGTCCAACGCGTCGTGGTTTCTCGGTTTCCTTGTCAAACTTGCTCGTTTCTACGATTCTGTAACCCGAAAACGGAGGGGATTTCCGCGTGAGTGACAAAAAAATTCTTAAGAAAATCCTTGAAGGCTCAAAAAATATCCGTTTCAACGAATTCCGCTCTTTAATTGAAGCCTATGGTTTTCGTCTTTCGAGGATCTCCGGGAGCCATCATATTTTTACCCATTCAGACGTACAAGAGCTTGTAAACATTCAGGAAGTTTCCGGCCAAGCGAAGCCCTATCAAATTCGCCAGTTCATGAAACTCGTGGAGAGGTATAATCTAAAGATAAAAGGCAAATAAAAATGTCCGACTACCATATTAATATATTCTACAGCGAGGATGATGAAGGATACATCGCAGATATTCCTGACCTTGAAGCTTGTTCCGCGTTTGGAAAAACTCCAACGGAAGCTTTGGCTCAGGTGGAAATCGCGAAAAAAGCGTGGCTCGACGCCGCACGAGCAGAGGGAAAATCTATCCCCACACCCAAATATCGACCCGTGATCTATCAGGTCGCATAATTCACCGTTCTGTGTGATTGATGGGTCGTGTGAAAGTTGCGAGTCAGCCTTGTTCGACTACCGGCCTGCGAGCTTTCCGGCCTGACATCACCTCTTCTTTGATTTTCACAGCCTTGGGAACCAGTTTCTCGGCTCTTGCTCGCTTTAGAGCAGAGCGGAAGTCTTTTAAAGCCTGGCCAGGAGATTTGATGCTGATGATAAGTTCTTTCATATCGTCACTCCTAAATGTTCGCGTACAAGTCGGGACTTGCGGTTCTCAATACGTCCGAGCGAACAAATCGTACGGCCCGGCCTTTTCGACCTTCGCCCGCACAAACGTCCCGGGGCGCATGGATGCACCGGCTACGAACACCTGCCCGTCGATATCCAGCGCCTGCCCCTCGGTCCGACCGACATGGCTGTACCCGTTCGGCGATTCAAGCGCGCGATCGATGAGTACGTCGAACACGCGGCCCAACTTCTCCAGATTCTTGCGAGCTGAAATTTTTTGCGCAATCGCCATGATTCGGTTCCGGCGTTCTTTCTTTACCTTCGTCGGGATTTGTCCCGGCATTTTTGCAGCGGCGGTGCGCTCTTCCTGCGAATAGGTGAATACCCCGAGACGATTGAATTCATATTCCTTCACGAAGTCGACCAGGCGGCCGAATTGTTCGGCGCTTTCCCCCGGGAATCCGACGATGAGCGTCGTTCGAAGCGCCAGACCGGGAATGGAAGATTTCAACTTCTCCAGTAACCCGCGCACCTCCCGTTCATCCACCTTCCTTCGCATCGTCGCCAAGAGATCGCTGTCGATGTGTTGCAAGGGGATGTCCACATACTTGCAGATTTTTTCCGAGTTCGCGATGACGTCGATCAGGCCGTCGGTGAAATACATCGGGTAATTGTACAGCAGCCGAATCCATCGAATCCCGTCGATCTCAATGAGGCGGCGGAGAAGTTTTTCCAAATCCGTCCCGTCTCCGAGATCCAGGCCATACGCCGTGAGATCTTGGGCGATGAGCGAGAGTTCCACCGCCCCTTCCGCCGCCAAGTTTTCCACCTCGCGGGCGATCGAATCGATCGTCCGGCTGCGGTTGGGACCTCGCAGGCGCGGAATGATGCAAAAGCTGCAGGTGCGGGAGCAACCTTCCGCGATCTTCACGTACGCCGTGTGACGGGGAAGCGTCGAAATTCGCGGCGTGGCATAGTCGTACACGTACTCCGGAAAATCCACGGCGGATCGGGGCGGAGGAAAAGCGGGCAGAACTTTCGTAAATTCCGTGATCCGATGAAATTCCCCGGTGCCGATGAAGTGATCGACCTCCGGCATTTCCTTTTCAAGCTCTTCCCGGTATCGCTGCGCCAGACATCCGGTGACGATCAGCTTCTTTAACGAGCCGTCGCTTTTCCGGCGGGCCACGTCGAGAATCGTCTCGATCGATTCTTTCTTGGAGGCTTCAATGAAAGCGCACGTGTTTACGATCATCACATCCGCTTGCGATTCATCTTTGGTCAGCTCGCAGCCTTCTTTCTTGAGGAGGCCGAGCATCACCTCGGAATCGACCAGATTTTTCGGGCAGCCGAGGCTGATCAGGCCGACTTTCAGTTGTGGTTTTTCCGGGCCCATAAAGCGCGCCAGTGTAGCGAATTTGGCTCGTCAGCGCCAATAAAGTATTAGAACAAAAAGTTGTGAGGTTTGGATAACGATTCAGCTGTCCTATGTTTTCTACGTTCACAAATTATTGTGAACGCGGTCAAGAATAGAAATTCTATTCCACCACTCTCCTAGCTAACGAGAGGACTTCGGAGCCCAATTTAAGGCCCGATCGTTCGAGATTCCTGCGATTCACATCGAATCGAAGTTTTCGGTCCTCTTCGACAAGGCCCACCATCCCGCCGAGTTCCAGAAAATCCGGCCCGTCACCCACCGTAAGGATCGGCACATTTCCAACGTCGGTGAGTACGATTTTTGCGCGCGTTCCGGAAATTCCCGCAAACAGCAGCGCGTGAACCTCGCGCGCACTAGCTGCTGGAGCGGAGATGGAGCGTACGTCAAGGCGCCGCTGAAAGACTGACTTTCCTTCGGTCATTTTGCTCAATACTCCGGCGATAGCCTCGTCTCCCATAACTCCAAAAACAAAGGGCGCCGTTGGTTTGGAAAAGGTTGTTTCGGGCCAGGTCACGGACTTCACGATGGCGATAAACATGGCCGCCTTGAGTTCGGTCATCGTGGGCCCCGATTCGGAGATGGAAGTCGTAGAAACCAAGAGCGTCGACAGTAGAACTCCTGCGCCGGCCAATCGTTTATAAGAAAAACTTGTCATTTCCCGTGGTCGGATCTGAAAAAATCTTGCGCTCGAGGTCTCGTTCTCTCAAGGTAAGATACAAGCAGCTTTGTCGATTCGCACCCCATTTTCACTGTTCCTGGTTTGTCTCGTGCCGTTTTCTGCGCACGCGGAGTCGGGGGAACAGAAGAATGATCTCAGTGAGTACAGTTTAGAGGAACTTCTGCGACTTGAAGTTACGGTTGCGTCGGATCGTGCGATGAAGGCACGCGAGTCCCCCGGAATCCTCACAATTGTTACGCAGGAGGAGATCCGTAATTTGGGAGCCCGGGATCTCATCGATGTCCTTCGGATCGTGCCCGGTTTTGATTTCGGAGTCGATGTCCTGGGGGTCGTGGGTGCCGGGTTTAGAGGAAACTGGGCGCACGAGGGGAAAATCCTGCTCCTGGTCGACGGCCATCCTTTCAACGACCGGATGTACACGAATGTACCGTTCGGAAACCATTTCCCGGTGAATCTGATCAAGCGTGTGGAAATCATCCGAGGCCCGGGATCGGCGATTTACGGCGGCTTTGCGGAGTTGGCCGTCATCAACATCGTGACCGTCGTGGCCGCCGAAGAGGAGGGCATTAAAGTCGTGGGAACCTCCGCGTATCACGCCGATACCTACGCACGTCAAAATCTTGAAATCGGTCTCGGTAACCATGTGGGGGACGACGTCTACGTCGGAGGCGGTGCGTTTCTGGGATTCGCCCAGCGCGGCGACCGGGCATTCACGGACTTCGCAGGGGATTCGTACAATATGGAAGGGAATTCAGATCTGCGACCGATCCACGCGAACGTTGGGTTCCGCTACAAAACGCTTCGGGCGAACTTCCTGTTCGACGATTATCAAACCACGCATCGAGACGGAAACGACGCTGTCGTGCCGGGTGGCGACACGCCTAACGATTTCAAATCCTTTCATACGGGCGCGTCGTACACTCACGCGTTTTCCGACGAATTGACCCTGACACCCGAATTTCGCTTTTCGCACCAGGAGCCGTGGAAGAACAACGTTCTTCCTCCGTCCGATCCGATTTACTACGACGCCGCCGTCGATCACTTTGGAGTGCTTCTCAAGTCATCCTACCGTGTCGGAGACAACTTCCAATTGGTGGGAGGAGGCGAAGTGTCGTTCGATCGCGCGACGTACGCGCCGGGATCGAGTTATCTTTTTCCGAACGGCCAACAGGACATTGTGTACCGAAACTTTGCGTTTTATTACGAGAGCACGTTTTCGGCGTGGCTCAATATGACGGCCGGCATGCGTTTCGAAAAGCACAGCGAGTTCGGGTCATCGTTCGTCCCGAGAATCGGTCTGACGAAGCTCTTCGATCCGTTCC
>DATDPG010000142.1 GCA_035292885.1 Bdellovibrionota bacterium
GATGTTTCTGAATGCGGCCGTTGCCAAGGGCGAGGGAAAACGTGCGATGGGCCGCGAAGACCAGATGCTTCAAGAGTTTTCGATCGTGCAGGAAATAGGGCCGCAGGCGTTTGGGAATGGAAAACGTCCAGAACCGGTGCGAGACGTCCGCCAGCGTGTGCTCGATCAGGTCTTCCGCCCAGAGGAGAATTCGCTTTTGGTGGCACGAGGGGCAGAACAGTCGGGTCTTACAAGAGAACGGCACGATCTTCTTCTGCGAACAGGCGTCGCAGGTATACACCGCCACCCCTTCCCGGGGATCGCCACAAACCAGAAACCGCTCCACCGTGTGGTCGACGCACGAACGAAAGAGGCCGAGCAAAACCTGAAATCGGGTAGGGTAGACCTTCTGGAAGTGGGAATAATGATCGTACAGGACGCGATACAACGGGTTTTGATGAAAGACCCGGGCCCGATACTCGACCCAGACCTGTGGCGCGGCTTGCCCCGACATGCCCAGGAGCAGAACAAGGAGCGTGCCCTCGGGAGACTCCCGCTAACCCCCGGAGTGTCGATCGAAAGAATCCAAAAAGGAGGGTCGGGCGGTTCCGAAAATCGGTCCAGCCGTCCGGTCCGGCGAGATCTAGGGTTAGCGCGCCGCGCGCTTAAAGACGGAATCCTAATGACCGTTGCTGAGCCATCGTCATTAAAAAGTGCGGCGCCGATTGTTTGAAGAGCACAGGATGAAGCGCTCAATTGAATTGGCAGTGCATCTATGACGAATGTTTTCGGTCCGGGAAGCAAGTGCGACGGAGAACCCGCAAAGATGATCGCTACCTCCCTCCTTTATTCGAAGGGCAAAAACGGCCGGTTGGTCTATCGCCTCCAACGGGCGACGTATTGCAGTAACGAGGCGAATCCGTTCAACGCCGACAACGGCCTCGATGCAACGAAAATGGATCCCGATCCGGACGGCTGGGTCGACAATTTCGTCGACGCCACGTACGACCTGAGCGCTGCGGACGGCACCGGGACGATCTCCTACGCTTGGCAAGCCGGAACCGGTGATTCTCATGCCCGCGTCTTTCTTTCCGAACTCGCAGCCACGGCGGACGACGGCCGGACCGGCTGCGGTTATTTCGGCTTTGGACCGGACGTAACCCAATCTAACGTCGGGAGTATCAGCGGAATGATCTGCAACTGGGCTGGTCCGAACAACGACCATACCCCGCAAAACCTCGTCCAACGCCAGTGTGTGAATTTCGACACGACAAACCGAGTCTGGACCAGCGATCCAAACTCACTTTCAATCGAGTACGCTCCTGAGAACGACTGCTCGCTCGATCCCGCCGACGTCAACGGCGGAGCTGCATTTGGAGGGGACAGCACTTTAGTCAACGACCTGGCTCCCATCACCGAGATGAATGCCGATGTTACGCCTCCTTTAAAACCGTCTGGGTTGTAACACCTGCGGCCAAAGGAATGATGGCAGTACGGGTGCCTGGGCGCTGAGGGGCTTAGCCTTCGTGGCCAGAAAGAATACGACAAATATTACCTACGCTTCAGTTCTGTCGAGACAGAATTAGAGCTGCGTAATTTTTGATTCATTCGCCCGATGGCCGCATGAATGGCTGCGGAATCCGGCCTCGTCTTGGCGGCTCGAAGATACCAATCCAGCGCCTTAGACGAGTTGGCTTTTGTTTCATAGTAATAGCCAACGTTGAATAATGTCGCTGTTCGATTACGATCGATCGCATACGCCCTCCGCAAAAGGGTCCTGGCCTCATCCAATCTGTTGTCGTCGATCATCCGAACCGCGAGACCATTAAGGGCGGGCACGAAACGTGGGTTTTGTCGAAGAGTGCCTCTGAGGTATCGAATTTCTTCCTTTATGTCCCCTACACGTCGGAAGTATTTTGTGAGTTGAAAATAGGGGCGGTAATTCGTTGCGTCTCGTTCTATCGAAGATTGATAGAAAGAAATTTCAGATTTCACCTCCATATTCCTGCGTACTGTCAGAACGGTCAGAAGGGAAAGGAACGCAAGCGAAATAGCGACGTATGATACTTTAAATTCCCGAATCCATGTTCCGAGTGCGGCGCCCAGCAAAAGGCAAAAACCTGCGTGCGAAAGATAAAACCACCGCTCTCCGATTGTGTCGATGAAATGCTTGGCCCCGGCGGCGGGCAACAGGGGTGTGATCCAAAGAAAAAAACCAATCGCTGCACCGAGCCTTTGTGCACTCCTACATACGAGCAGCAAGATGAAGACACAGGCAAAAATGATTCCCCAAACTTGAACGTCCGTCAGGGCATCGCTTGCTGCGTACGAAAAGAAAAAGTCGGTTTCCGCAGGCAGAACCAAAACTTGAATGTAACGAAACACGATTTCTGCGAAATCCCTGAGAAAACTGAACCCCAAAAATCGCGTTGAAAATCCTGTAGTAACATAACTACGCCACAATACACAGACAACAGAAACAAGGACTGCGCCCAAGGCAATCTTAACAATTCTTTTCCGAACGACGGGTATTGGATAACAAATAGAAACACCCAGGAGTGCCCCGAACGGAATAAAAAAGAATGACTCTTTGGCGAACAGGCCCGCGGGAATGCTTAGTAAATATACAGCGGCCCAGCGTGTAGATTTCGAGCACGGAACCGAAGTGAACTTCAGCAGCGAAATCACGTGCAGTATCGCGAAGGTTCCAACAAGTAAGTCCGCTCGGTTGCCGATCAATGCGACCGATTCGACTACGACGGGATGCAACGAAAAAAGAAACCCAAGAGCTAGAGCCAGACCCGGCTGCAGCACAATGCTCGCCAGCCAGTAGAAAAGACAAGCGTTGAACGCATGCAAGAAATTGCTGGTTAAGTGAAACCCGAGCGGGCGAAGACCCAACACCGCATAGTCGATCGCGTACGACAAAAGCAGAATTGGCCTATATGATCCCGATACGTACGGGTTTTCTCCGGTGGACTCGTGAAAATCCGAGGTGAAAATTCTAGGCACGTGACGAGCCGACCGAATATACAAATTGCTTTCGACCTGAAGATGGTCGTCATAAACCCACTCGTCTCCGAGATCGGTAAGAAAGATCGAGAATGTCGTGACAAAAAGGACTAGGACCCCGAAGCGATTAGAGTGAAAAAAACGAAAGATACCGGATGGCGAGAACGAATTGACTTGGGTCATTTAGACTTGCGGAGACGGAATATCGCGCCTTCCGCTCGCTTGTAACCGGCGTCCAACTTAAGCGCTTGTTCGTACCAGGCCAAGGCACGGCCACGGCTACCCCTCATCTCGTGATAGAAGCCGATATTGTATGACGTGGGAGCACTTCGGGGAGATAAATGATATGCCCGTACGAGCAGTGCCCGAGCTTCAACGTATCGCCCTTGCTCCGTCCTCCGAACCGCCAGCAGGTTCATGCATCCGATCTCGTCCGGCTTTCGTTCTAGAGCGGCCTGGCAGGCTGAGATCTGTCCCTCCGCGTTTCCCTCCCGGATATAGCGCTGCAAGAGATATAGATAAGGGTAGTAATTCCAAGGATCTTGAGACATGGACGCCGCATACAGCGTGGGCTCATCGCGCCATTCCCGGTTCCGGCCGATCGTCAACAAAGAAAGTAAACAGAGCCACACGAATATCATCCCCTTCACCGCGCGTTCTGTTCCCATTGAAAGGCGTGCTCTTAGCCGGTGTTCCGTTGAGGCCAAGATTGAGGAAAGAGCCAAAATGATTCCACCGAACGAAAGGTAGAAGTATCGTTCCGGCAACTTGGCTTCGATATCCACAACCAGCGTCGCCGGGACCGCCGCGGCACAGGCGAAACCGAGCCCCAATTTAAACAAGGTGACACCGCCGAATTTCCGAGCAGCAAATAGACCGAGTACGGCCGCTGTGATTAGGACTAAGGAGACTTCCGCTCCACCAAATTCCTCCCTTCGGTAGAGATGAAAAAGGTCGGTACTCGTGGGGATGAAAAGGAGTTCCAGAAACCGTTCGATGAGTGCAGCGGCGTTCGTGAAAATGACCGTCGAATACAAATTAAGAGCTGACCTGGCGACCAGGCGTTCCCTCACAAAAAAGCAGGCGAGCGTGATCAGAAAAATTGCCGTTCCCCAAAGCATGCTTCGGCGGATCTCATCCCTTGAACTTATTTTTTTTGCGGCCAACGCAGCGAACGTTGCGACCGGGATCAGCGCCGCCGTCTCCTTGGAGAAAAAACTGAGCGGGACCGTCAAGAGATAGCCCGCACCTGCACCAAGTCGAGGGCGCCAATGGTCCGGTCCGGAAATTCGAAGAGCGCAGAAAACATGAAGGAAGCTGAATGCAAGTGCCAAAAGATCGGCGCGTGAAGAGATCCAACTAACGGGGTCCGTGACCATCGGATGCACGGCGAAAAGCGTTGAGAAGAAGTACGCCTGCTTGATCGGAATAAACGACCGGAGCAAAAGAAACATAAGGAGCACGTTGAATGCGTGAAGTGCGTTGTTGATCAGGTGAGACCCGAACGGCGTGGGCCCAAAAAGTGCAGCGTCGGCCATGTACGATACCATGGTCACGGGCCGATATGAACTCGACTTATAATCGCCGATACCATAAGAAGATCCCACATCGTGGGTGAACAGAAAGGGAATCGACCGAACCGAACGTAGAAAAGGATTGGTGGCGACTTGGTATCGATCGTCCTCGATCCAATCCCCGTCAAGGTTTGTGGAAAATACGGCCAGCGCGAGAAGCGGCACAGCGAGGCACGAGACTGTTCCCCGGAGAATTCGGTTAGCGTCCATTCGGAACGATCCTCTCGATTTTCGCCAGAGCGTTGTAGTCGGGCTCGGCGGAGACCGGATCATAGCGACGCGAAATCAAAACATTTCCTTCCGGCCAACGCACCTGAACATTCCGGGGGCGGATCGGCGCGATCCGGCAGGCTCCTTCCATTGCCCCGACGTCGGAACGCAAACGGATGGCGTCTCCTTCTCTCAGCCCGAACTCCTTCGCATCCACCATCGAAACAAAGATGTCGTTCCGCTTTCGATCCGTGAGAGGGTCGTACGAACCGTACGTCATGGAGTTAAATTGTTTTCCTCTGCGCGTCGTCACGTACACATATCCTTTCGGAACTTCGATATCGGGAAGTGGAACTACGGAAAACCGAGCTTTCCCTTCGGGCATCCTCTCGAATTTCCCGCCCGCAAAAAGCATCGAACCTCTCCATTGAACTTGGTCCCCTTCCTCCTGAAGTTGGCCAATGCCGTTGTACATCGGCATGACACGAGCCATTTCTTCCCGAATGGCCTGTGCATCCGCAAAGGAAAAGGGTCCCTTCGGTTCGGGAAAAATTCGTCGTCCGATTTCACAAAGAATCTCCCATTCGGCCTTGGGCTCTCCAATCGGATGGCCAGGAATTTCAGGCGTGAAACGAATCCGCCGTTCCGTATTGGTGGTTGTTCCCCCGC
>DATDPG010000143.1 GCA_035292885.1 Bdellovibrionota bacterium
CGGCCCGCCATACGCCGAGCCCTTCAACGCCGGCGGCAAAAATGAACCTCGCTCCTCAGGGCAAGTTGACCAGCGACCTCGTCACGACGATTCACTTAAGTCACCACGAGGGCCAACCTTGGGTCGTCGGAGAAGAGCACATCACGTTTGATTTTCTCTTTGAAATCGCTCGAAACAATTTCACCGGAATCCTTCATCTTCAAGACGACGCCGGCTTGAAAACAACGATCTTTTTCAATCAGGGACGGATGATCGCCGTGGATCAGTTTCCCATGGAGGAATCGCTAACCACGGTATATTTCCTGCGTAAACGGAAAAAGCTCACCGAGATGGCGTATCGCGATCTCCTTCGTAAGCACGCCCAGGGGGGGCTTTCGGACAAAGACCTGGTCGCGGCGAATATCTCGCCCGGCGATGTTCAGACCGCGGCCCGGCAAGCGATACATCACCGTTTGGGCCGGATGCTGGCGGCGAAGAAACAGACCTACCGTTTGGAGCCCGGTACCGAACCTATTGCTCATGTCTTCCCGATCACGACCAATCTCTCCCGGGCCATTTTTCGCGGAATCGTTGAGGCGACGGTTTTGCACGCGACCGAGGAGCTTCTCGGAGGCATGGATCCCTACCTGAACCAGTTCGTCATCCGCTCCGCCCATCTTCCGTCTCCGATCGCGGACCTTCGCCTGGAAGCCGACGAACAGCGTTTTTGGGACGTCACGCTCGAAAAACCGATTTTGCTTCGAAACCTTTTTTCGGTCAGCGCGCTGAGCAAGACCAAATCCATCCACCTTCTCTACGCCCTTTATTTTCTCGGGTGGATCGAGTTTACGGCCAAGATTCAGGTGGACGAGGCGAACTTTCTTCCCCATCTCACGCAGCTGCTCGGGGAGATGGCCGCGATGAACCACTACGAAATTCTTCATATCCACTGGACGGCGCTGAAGCCCGCGATCGAAAAGGCTCAACAAGATTTGCATCATCAATGGTCGAGCCTCCCGCTTCCGAACGAGCATAAGAACGAAGCGACCCGTCTGATTCATGGGATCCTCGAACGAATCGACGAGTCGTTCCGGTATCTCTCCGATGATCAGCAACGACGACACTACCGGGACCAACTGATCGAAAGTCACCAGCGGTCGTTCAGCGCGGAGCTGCTGCGGCAACATGCGGAAACGTACCTCTTGCGCGAGGACAAGAAACAGGCCCGCGCGTACATCGATATGGCGCTGGACCTACTCCCCGGGAATACCGAGTACCTGGCCATTCGGGCTCAGTGTAAATAAAAAGCGTAACATCCGGTGGACGCCCGCCGTCGACGCACCCTTCCGCTTGAACTTCTCGTCTGAAATCAGTAGGTTCACCTCCCCGTGAGGGGTGCGGAATCGGAGGTCAGGTGGACTTGGTTGGAATAGACATCGGTGCCCTATTCTTGAAGGCCGTTCGGCTGGATTCTTCGGGCGTTATTCTCGAAAGTTTCTACGAACGACATCGGGGACAACCCGCGGAGGCGCTGGCCGAGGTCTTCGACGCGCTCGACGTCACCGAGGCGGATTCGATCGGCCTGACGGGCTGCAATGCGGAATTTTTCGCCCTTAGTCTGGGACTGCCGTACCGAGACACCACGCTCTGTCAGCTCGACGCGATCCGGAGGCGGGTCCCCGGCGCGTCTAACATTATGGATATCGGCGGCGGCTCGGCCACGCTGATCCGGCTCGACGGCAAGGGGAAATTCCAGGGGTACTCGACGAACTCGATGTGCGCCGCGGGGACCGGCTCGTTCCTCGACGAGCAGGCGGGGCGGCTCGGCATCTCCTACGACGACGCCTCCTACTTTCTTCACAATCCGAATCCCCCCACGATCGCCACGCGCTGCACGGTCTTCGCGAAGAGCGATTTAATTCACCGCCAGCAGGAAGGATGCACCCGGATGGATATGTGGTCGGGTCTCTGCCGCGGAATGACCCGAACACTGCTCGGCACGCTCTTGAGCGGCCGTCCTCTGAACGGCAAAACCGTCGTCATCGGCGGCGTCGCCCTCAACGCCGAGGTCGTCCGCTGGCTCGAGCACGCGTGGCCGGATCACATCCTGGTGCCCGAATCCCCCCACCTTCTGACCGCTGTCGGGGCCGCC
>DATDPG010000144.1 GCA_035292885.1 Bdellovibrionota bacterium
CCGGTTCATTCGCAAAATCACCGTCGGGAGACGGCTGTCGAGCAGCCAGCATTCGTCCGGCTGGAGAATGTTTCCGAGAATAGCGCGGGTTCCGCGAACCTGATCGACCAGTTTTTGATCGCGGGCTAAAACGACGCCGCCCAGCATGTCGCTGAAGCCGGCCAAAAATTTTGTGGCGGAATAAAGCACAAGATCCGTTCCAAGTTTCAGCGGATGCTGGAATGCCGGGCCGAGAAACGTGTTATCGACGGCGATCAACGGCCTGTCCGGCCGGGCAGAAGCGGCCTGAACCACCGCTCCGATATCCGTCATCCGGAGAGTCGGATTGGCCGGCGTCTCAATCAAGACCATTTTGAGCTGCGGCGTCTCGCGCACCGCACGCGTCAGCCCTGCGGTATCGCCGGCCATCACGGGGACGGGGTGAATCCCAAGCGGCACGAGAATTTGATAAATGAAATGATGTGTCCCGCCGTACACCGGCACGGTATAAACAAACGCACTGCCCGGAAGACAAAAGGTGAAGAAACTGGTAGAAATCGCCGCCATCCCGCTGTTGAACACGGCCGCCGCCGTCGCCCCCGGTTCCAACGGGACGATCTGATCCTCCAAAATTTCAGCGTTCGGATGCGATAGCCTCCCGTAAATGAGACCAACGTTTTCTCCTTCTTTGGGTTCCGCACGCCCCAGCGCGATATCAAATGCGCGCTCAGCATCTTCAGGGCTTGCAAAAACGTACGTCGACGACCGAAAGACGGCCGGACGCGCCGAGCCGAGGGAAAGCCACGGATCAAACCCGCGCGTGATGATCGCCGTCGAGGGGCGGACCAAATACGAAGGGGATTTTCTGTGGTTCGACATAAGAAAAGCGTCGTTACAGTTTAGAAACTAGACCACGGGAAGAACATGAGGGAGATCAGTGTTGTGCCGGCGAGGACGGCGCTAAATAGGAAGTGCGGGACCGTTAAGGGAGGAGGAATTCCATGAGACTCCAAGACATCATGAATCCGACCGTGCACACAATTCTCCCGCAAGAATCTGCGGAAGCGGCGTATCAACGGATGCGTCAGGACCGAATACATCATCTGGTGGTCATCCACGGCAAGCAGGTGGTCGGCGTCGTCTCCGAACGGGACCTGGGAAGCGGCCACGGAGAAACCCTGCGAAAAAACCGTACCGTCGGGGATTTCATCAGTACACCCGCCATCAGCGCGCCGCCTTTCATGACGGTTCGACAGGCCGCGAATCTGATGCGCGGGCAATCGATCGGCTGCCTTCCCGTCACCGATGCCAAAGGCCTTGTGGGGATCGTCACGATTTCCGATCTTTTGGAATTGATCGGCCGCGGATCGGAAAAACCGATTCAGAACCGGACGCGATGGACAATGCGGCATCGCGAGTCGACCGTAGCGTCATCGCGGCCAAAAACGCCTCGATTGAGTCGGGCTCGCTGAGCGAGCGACCTAATAATCGAAGAGGCTGACGTCACAAGATTCTGTGATTTACAATACCTTCGGGCGATTTCAACGTCCGCGATCGGACCGTCAGCCTATCGCAGGTTTCGCCCCGATGGATCAATAAAAAACCTTCCTAAAAAATTGTGAACTTGGACCAAGCCACACACCCTTTGTAGACACAGATAGGGTTTCTCTTCGTCTTGCAGGCTTGAGTTTATTAAAACCAAGAGATACCGTTCCCGTTTTAGCATTTATGTCAAGAACTCAAATTTCGGCGCGTGTATCTCCGCGGGTCATTTTTAATGAGCCCCTCCTTTTGGAGTCGGGAGAGCCTCCAACCGTGGTTCACGGACAGGGGGGCAACATCAGCCGAACCGGCGTCTTCGTTAGAACCGCCGCCAGTTTAGATCTTCACGCCGGGGTGCGTGTCCAATTCAACCTGCCGGAATTTGGAGCCTTTGAGGCGCAGGCGGTCATTATACATACCGCCAAGTCCGTGGAGTTAAACGGGCCTTTGGGTGTAGGAATGCACTTCATCGAATGCGAACCGGAATGCATGGAACGCTTGGAGCGTTTTGTAGTTCAGTGTCTCTCATCCGAACCCGGGGGAAGCGGCGAAGGAATTGCGCCGGATCGGCGCCTGAAAAAATATCGCCAGGCCGTGGAATCAATGCTGCAGGGAACATACGAGATGAACATCCCCACGGGCGAGAGGGACGACGTCGGCAAGCTCGGCGAGGCGCTGGTAGAATTGAGCCGCACCCTGCAACGCCAAATGAACGGCTATCTGCGTATGGTGGAGTTGTCGGCCAAGATCAGCGGCAAGTTGAGCATGGAAGAGATTCTGGACCATGTGTTCGATTCGTTCGATCCGATTATCCCATTTCACCGAGTCGGCTTCGCGCTTCTAATCAAACGGGGAACGGAAGTGCGGCTGGAGTGGGCGCGGTCAAAGGCCGGGAGCCTGGGTCTGACCCCGGGGTATAGCGCCCCATACAGCGGATCTAGTCTGGAAACGATTGCGCGATCGGGAACACCCCGAATCATCAACGATCTGGAGGCCTACCTGCGCGAACACCCGGAGTCGGATTCCACGAAAAGAATCGTGGCGTCAGGCATCCGCTCCAATTTGACATGTCCGCTGATCACGAACAAAGGCCCCGTGGGATTCCTCTTTTTCTCGAGCCTGCGTCCCTTCACGTACGAGAAAACGCATGTGGATCTCTTCTTGAACCTCGCGAACCTCCTTTCGTCGGTGGTCGAAAAGGGAATCCTATCCTCGGAAATTCAAGACAAAACGCTGCGCCTCGAGTTTGCCAATCGAAAACTCAAAAAACAATCCGAAATGGATGGACTGACGGAGGCCAAGAGCCGGTGGTATTTCGAGCAGCAGCTCTCGCTGGATTGGAAAATGGCTGCGCGAAACTCGAGACGGGTGTCATTGATCCTATTCGATGTCGATTTTTTCAAGGCCTTCAACGACCTATACGGGCATCAGGCGGGAGATGACTGCCTCAAGGCCCTCTGTGCGACGATCCAGCGTTCGATCAAACGCCCAAGCGATTACGTGGCCCGGTACGGAGGAGAAGAATTTGTGGTTGTCCTGCCGGACACGGACCTGGAGGACGCCAACTCCATAGCGGAACAAATCCGCGAGGCAGTCGAGAGGCTCGATATCCCTCACTCCGGCTCTCGGATCGCCGAGCGGGTCACCGTAAGCGCGGGAGTCGCATCCATCCAACCGAGTCGGGAGTCCCCGGGCTCCGAGAAACTAGTCGGTATGGCAGATCGCGCGCTCTATCTTGCGAAAAATTCAGGTCGGAACCGCGTGCATGCCTCAACCGAAACACCCGTTGCAACTTGAATAAGAGAGGCGATTCGGATGAGGAAGTTACAGCTCGCCTCT
Organism: Bdellovibrionota bacterium; assembly: GCA_035292885.1. Classification (NCBI taxonomy): domain Bacteria; kingdom Pseudomonadati; phylum Bdellovibrionota; species Bdellovibrionota bacterium. Next base: position 3,361 of record DATDPG010000144.1, read on the forward strand.
TCTCCAAATCGACCCGGTGTAATCAACACCGTACAGGGATCGGGCTCGCTGAGAGCGCCGTCAATAGACAAACCGACTGATGTCGTACGGAGCGACTTTCGGCGGTTTTGTCTTCCAGCCCTGTGCCAACTGAGACATCAGAATACGCGTCTGATTCCACACTTCGTCCTCCGACAAGGGCTGAATCTGTTTTTCGTGCACCCACTCGGGGTATGCCGTGGTCGCCTGCTCTCGAAGAGGAGAAACATAAATAATGTCGCCCGCATCGAGCGGGTACGAACGGATGACGCTGACGGTCTCCCGGATGTGTTGCTCCGCCAGCGTCTTGCCGCCGACACCCGCAATAATAATGAGACCAACGCCGATACCGGCGTTTTTCAAACGATCAATTTTTTCGGTCAGCGTGGCCTCGTTTCCCGATTTCTTGAGCCATTCGCGGAGCGGCCAAAAACCGGTTTCGAGGCCGATGTAAACGCGGCGCAACCCCCGCTCGTGTAATCCTTTGTATTCATCCAGGGTCCGAATCGGGCGCCCGGCGTCGGTGAACGCATAAAGGGTCTCCGCCAGATCTCCGTCTTCGAACTTGGAAAGGGTCGTCTGAAGAATTGAAAGAAGCTCGACTAATTTGTCCTGCGGGACGACCAGGGCATTCGCGTCACCGAGAAAAATCGACCTCCAGCGGGCCAGCGCGCGACCCTGAAATCGCAGCGCGTCCGTAACATGAGCTTCAAAATCTTTCGGGTCCCGGATTTGAAACGGCCGGTTTTCATACAGCGCGCAGAACAAACATTTCTGGTAGCTGCAGCCGGTGGTCGCCTGGATGAGAAGCGATCCGTAACAATCGGGTGGAAGGATCGGTACGCTGCCATACACGTTCTTGAATTGTCGCCATTGCCGTTCAAGCGAATCGTCTCGAAGTGCGGCCTCCATTCGATCGAGTTCATGATTCGCGTCCTCGCCCTCGATGAATAGCTCGCCCTCCTTAAAGAATTGGGGTGGGCGGCCCGAACGAATTTCCCGCAAGAATTCCCGCACGCGGTCGAACACGGCGTCGCGTTCCGCCGGGGAAAGCGGTGTGGCGTGCGG
>DATDPG010000145.1 GCA_035292885.1 Bdellovibrionota bacterium
GATCCGCCGTAATCACCACGGCGCTTTGGCAATCGTTGATCCGTTCGGCAAGTGAATCCGCGGAGAATCCTCCGAATACGACCGAATGCACCGCTCCGATCCGCGCACACGCCAGCATGGCGTACGCCGTTTGCGGAATCATCGGCAGGTAAATCGTAACTCGGTCCCCTTTCTTCACCCCATGCGCTTTGAGAACATTGGCCCACCGGCATACTTCGTCGTAAAGCTGGCGATAGGTGATGAATTGCGGCCGCTCCTTGGGATCGTTCGGTTCCCAAACGATCGCGGTCTGCGAGCTTCTCTTGGATAGATGGCGGTCGACGCAGTTCGTGCTGACGTTGAGCTTTCCCCCTTCAAACCACCGAATGTGAACGTCGCGCGAGAACGAACCGTCTTTCACGCGTTTCCACGGCTGGATCCAGTCGAGTCTCTTGGCCTGATCGGCCCAAAATCGCTCCGGGTCGGAAATCGACTGTTCGTACATTTTTTTGTACGTGCCCCCATCGCACCAGGAATTTTCCGAAAAGACTTTCGGAACCGGAATCAGCGGATCAGCGGCCATGAAGAGTTCCCTTCGCTTTTTCAAGTTCAGCCGCAACACTCTTCGCGTTCATCATCGGATCGACATCTTTTTGAATGACACGAATCACCAAGTCCGGCCCGATCAAAAACGTCCAGCGTTTGGCGTAGCCGAAAACGCCGGAGATCCCGTACATTCGGATGATCTTTCCTTCGGGATCCGCCAAGAGTGGAAAATTAAGTTTGTACTTCTCCGTGAACTTCTTGTGACTTTCGATCGTGTCCTTACTGACCCCGTGGACTTCAGCCCCCTGTTTTCGAATGACATCGATGCCGTCGCGAAATGCACAGGCCTGTTGGGTACAGCCCGGCGTATCGTCTTTGGGATAGAAATAGAGGGCCGTCCAATGCCCGATTCGGTCCTTCAGGCGAAAGAGAGTTCCGTCCGAGGAATCGGTTTCAAATTGTGGAGCCGGGGAACCGACCGATAACACGTGCCCGGCCGCCCCCGCGGACGCGAATAAAGAAGTCACCATCGAAAGAAGCTTCATTTCGCGGGTCGTACTATCCCCTTCCACGGCAGTTGGCAACCGCGTTAACCAATGGTAGTTTTTCTTTTATGAAAAAAGATCCTCTTCTTCGTTTTGGCTTCATTCTTCTTCTTCTTTTGCCTTTTTTCCGTTTCACCGCGGCCTTGGCGTGCGAGCTCGGAACCCAGGTCACCTCTGAAACGAGCCTGATGGCGAGCAGCCATCTGGTGATCGAACCGCACGAATTGATGCTGGTGGATGCCGGCTTGACCAAGAGCGATGCGACGAAGATCGCCGATTGGGTGGCGAGCAAACAGGGCAGGACGCTGAAATACATCTTCATCACGCATGCTCATCCCGATCACTTTCTGGGTCTGGAAGTTCTGCACCAACGTTTCCCCGGGGCCAAGATTATTTCGACCCAAGGGGTCGTGGCCGCAATCAAAAAAGAGGGACCGGCCTTGGTGAAGAAATACAAAGCGCGCCTCGGAGCCGAGGGACCGACGCACTTGATTGTCCCGAAAATCCTCGCGGGAGACACTCTCAAACTTGAAGGCGTGGACGTGAAATTCATGGAGCTGACCGGCGGAGAGAGTTCGGTCAGCGCCGCCGCTTACGTTCCTGCCGTCCAGGCTCTCTTTCCCGGCGACGTCGTCTACAATGAGACGCACGCGCCTCTGACGAAAACCGGAATCCAACCCTGGCTCAAAAATCTGGAACGGCTGAGCACGTTTGGGCCTGTCCGATCCGTTTACGCCGGCCATGGCCCAGCCACAAACACCGCGGCCCTGGATCGAATGAAGGCCTATCTGTCGGATTTTGAAAAGGCCGTGGAAACCGGGAACCGGGATAAAGCGCTCACGATGATGAAAGAGCGATATCCGAAGTATCAGATGCTGGCGTTCTTGGAAAAGGAGAGCATTCCCGCTTTTCTGGCCAAGAAAACCAAGTAGGGTTTTCTATTTGGCGGTCGGTTCCTGCGCCGTTTCGAACTGAACGCGGATTTTCATGCGCCCTTTGGACTGAACGTCGATGTTCTTCGTAATCGACGGATGATCCGGGTGCTTGAATTCCAGCGTGTGCGGCCCGGATTCGGCATCATATCTTGCAATCGGTGTCCGACCGATCAAGTGCCCGTCGATATAAACTTCCGAAGGCGGATCTGAATCCAATTCCAGCTGCCCCGTAACGCCTTTCGACTTGGATCCCTGTTCGTTGCATTGGTTCTGCGCCGTGGCGAAGTCGTAGGTGCATACGAAGTGCTTTCCCGCCTTGAACGGAAGCTCGAACTCGAACCGCTCCCCCTTCTCCTTGCTGTAATATTCAATCCGGTGGTACCCAGGCGTGACGATTCTCCCTTCCACGGGCGATTTTCCCGCGGGCTTCCCGTCAATTGAAATCGCGGACGGCGGGGTCGTCCGCAAGGTGATTCGTGTCGCTTCGTCCGATCGACCTGCGCCGGCCCATGCAACGATCGTCAGCCCCGCAAGGAAAGAATTGAATACTACGGAGCGCAAGGTTCTCTTCATCATTTTATGCCTTTATTTTAAGAACAAACCGAAGGAGGCTTCCAGGCGAACCGTCGTTCGGTTGAACCGCCAAGACGGCGTCGTTATTGTCGATGGTGAGCGACACGGGAGTCGTCGACAGATCGGGCGGAACGGGAAACTCCTTTAAATCGCCATTCTTGATGAGCACCGATCGTATCGCTCCTGATTTGCAATCGCTCACAATGAAATGATCTCGGAAGAGGCCGAGGCCGTCGAGGCACGTAAGCCCGGAAAAACTCTGGATCACACGAACTCCACCCTGCTTGAGCTCCGCCACCACAATGGCGGCGCCGCCGGTGTTTCCGGCGGCGGAGTTCGTGGTCGTGATGTAAAGCCGTCGACCGTCATTCGACGGCAAGAGGCGGCTTGGAAAACCGACTTTCAACGCGTCAAAATTTTCCGCCGTCACAATCGCCCGAACCGTTTTCTTCTTCGGTTCAATTTCCCATATCGTTCTCCCTTCCGGATCCGTGGCATACGTCAGCCCGCGAATCGTAGAAAAGGCCACGTCCCCGATATAATGATCGGTGGGGATTAAAACGACGGTCGGCTCCAGCGTAGGCTTCTTCCATTTAAAGATCTTGAGCGCTTTGCCGTCGGCGACATGCAGCTGTGCCCTGCGTTCGTCGTACGAAATTCCACGCGCGGCATCCAACGATGTAAGAACGACTTCTTGCACTCCCTTCTTGATCTTGCTGATGACGCTCTTTCCCTCGGCGGTCACATGCGACACCGCATACGTATTCGGTTCGACGATCGTTACGCTGTGTACGGAAGGGAGGCCCGTGGCGATCGTTGAAAAAGAAACGGTCGCCGGCTCCGAAATCTCCTTTGGTGAAACGCAAGAAAGCAAGAAAAGGGGCGCTACGCATATGAAGCCGACCGCGTTTTGTCGCCGTAACAGGGCCAAGAAGCATTCTTTATTCCAATTTGAATCGTAATTCGAGTATTTCGTGCGCCCACAAGACAAGGTCAATCGCGCAACCCGCTCTGACGTGGAGTTTGAGCGAGAAACCGACCGGTCTTTCGCCCCGCCGAAATTTGACGGTTTTCGGAGAAGGCCGTATACGTTTGCCCATGGCTTACGTTATTGCTGAACCTTGTATCAAATGTAAATACACGGATTGCGTAGAGGTTTGTCCCGTGGATTGTTTTTACGAAGGGGCGAACATGCTCGCGATTCATCCGGAAGAGTGCATCGATTGCGGAGCCTGCGAGCCGGTCTGTCCGACGAAAGCGATCTTCATCGATGAAGAGGTACCGGACAAGTGGAAGGAATACGTCGATATCAACGCAAAATACTCGAAAGAGTGGCCGAAGATATCGGTCAAGAAGGCCGCTCCTCCGGACGCTGACAAATGGAAAGACGTCGAAAACAAGCGCGAGCATTTCGATAGCAAGCCCGCCGGAAAATAGGCGCTCCTTTAGAATAGGTCAGTTAAGTCGCTGCGTGCCGGACGACAAACACCGGACACGGAGCGGTGCGTACGACCCGGTCGGTCACGCTTCCGAGCAGGACTCGGTCCAGGCCGGAACGACCGTGTGTGGACATCACAATGAGGTCGGCGTTTTGTTTCTTGGCGTACTGGCAGATCTGATCGGCCGCGGGAGCCGGCGTCGTTTCAATCCTTGAAGCCATCGATATTTCCGGGTCGAGTTTTTTCGCGAACGTCTCCATCTGTTTGCGCGCCGAGCTTTCAATTTCTTGTACCGTCGCCTGCGAAGGCCAAAACGCTTCGTTTCCGTACATCACGAAATGCCCCGCCTCGACGACGTGATAGAGCTCGAGTTGCGCTCCGAGGGCCCTGCACAACGTAACGGCGTACTCGGAGGCCCGATTCGAGCCGTCCGAGAAATCAACGGGCAAAAGAATTTTCGAGATCTTCCTCAAGGGGCGCTCCGGACGTTCCGAATTTTCGAGTACTTTCGAACCGACGTAAATTCCTTTTGATCCGCGTTCCGGTCCATGGCTTCCCACGCCAACGTCAGGAAGTCCGCTTCCGTTAAGATTCCGACGACCTTCTTCGCTTCAACCACGGGAAGACAGCCGATCTTATCGTCGATCATGATTGCGGCCGCGTCTCGCAGATCGGCGTCCGGAGATGTGGTGTGAATGTCTTTATGCATGATATCTCCGACCAGGATATGCGAATACAACTCCCGCTGATCTTTAAGAGGAATGCGTGCAAGACTGGAAACCGAGGCCTTCAGGAGATCTCTATGGGTGAGCAGTCCGACTAAATGGTTTTTCGCATCGACCACGGGAATATGCCGGATCCGCTGCCAGTTCATGATGTCGTCGGCTAAATCCACTTTATGATCGACCCGAAGGGTGAAAACTTCCTTTGTCATGATTTCTCTTACGCGCATCGGTACCTCCCTTCCCGTTTGATCCTAGGTCGCCGCCGAAGTACGACCATGATTTGTATCATCTTTCGCACTCTAAATCCGACGTATCTTGCCTGCGATGATCAGGCCTAACCGCCGAATTTTGTTGGAAAACTTAAAATTGACGGAGATCAGGGGACACACTACTCTCCGAAGCAGATCCATGTTAGCCGCCAAACCGCGCAACTGTGCGACGTGCCCCACCCGAATCGACAGCGTCTTTTGCAGTCTGCCGCAAGAACATTTGGAAACGCTCAACCGGCACAAGACGACGAACCGGTATCGCCGGGGACAAACTCTCTTTTACGAGGGAAATCCCGCCACGGGCCTCTTCTGCGTGGGCAATGGAAAGATCAAGCTCTTTAAGAACGGCAGCGACGGCAAAGAGGTCATTCTCCGAATCGCCAAGGGCGGGGATATTTTGGGCTATTGGAGCGTTCTGACCGACCGCGAGTACGCCGCCTCGGCCGAAGTAATCGAGGACGCCGAAATCTGTTTCGTCGATAAGAGTTTTATCAATCACCTCGTCCATGACGACCCGGCGCTCGCGCTGAACGTGATTCGCCGCCTCGGAGACGAATTAGCCGTGGCCGAAGAGCGACTCTCGGATATTCTCAACAAAGACGTTCGCCAGCGCTTTATCCGGCTCCTTCTGACGCTTCAAAAAACACACGGCAAAAAAGAATCGAACGGAATGTTTTTGGACGTGCGTCTCACGAGAAACGAGCTGGGGGCGATGGTAGGGGCGACACCGGAGACCATCATTCGGTTGTTATCCGCGCTTCATGATGAAGGTCATGTCCATCTCGACGGGAAGAAAATCTTTATCAAAGACGGCAACGCCCTTCTTCACGAAATCGAGACTGATTCGTAAGCATCCGATGGGCGCCGCGGCGTTGAGACGTGGCCACCCCACCACATCAAGAAAATATCTCCAGAACTCATCATAAGTAGTTGAACATTCTAGTATTTTCAGAAGGGCCGATGGCGCACGCGTTGCATTGCAACGCGTCATGCAACGCCTTTGGGGAGTCATGGCAATCGGACTTCTCGCTTCACTCGCCGGCAGATCGACATTGGCCAGGGATATGGTTCGCCCTGAACTCGCCGCCACGTTGGGCCAGTGCGCAAAACACTTCAATACGATACGGGCGGAGCTGGAAGTCGACTTTAGAAAACGGAGCGGTAATTTTCATTCGATCGCGGAAAAGCTGAAAATCCAACCCCTCTCCCTGGTTTGCGCCATCATCGATCAGGAGTCGGACGGCCGGAACCTGGCGATCAGACCGGAACCCAGACTTTGCAGCCGCGTGTTTGAGCCACACCACGAGAGGTACAGGGGTTATCGTGAGCTTTACAGGTGGTTCTATCGCGACTATGGAAACTCAGATCCCGACACCGCAAAAGAAAGATTCTGCGCGAGCTACGGTCTCATGCAGCTGAATTACGTCAGCATGTTGGACGAAGGTTTTAGGGGTCCACCCGAGCAGCTTCTCGAACCAAAAATCAACATTCACTATGGGATTCTTCACCTGCAGACGGTTTATGAAAGAGTAATACGCAGGAGAGCCAAAGAACTCTTTGGGAAGAAACGTTTTGCACCCGAGGAACTCCTCACGGCCGAGGAAAGCCTTACGCTGGACGAACGCCTCAGACTGATGCTCCGTCTCTGGAACGGCCCGGCCGAAGCCGAAATCACCGAAGACTTTGCCAAGGACGTGGAGGACCTTTACGACCACTATGAGGCAAGACTGTCTTTCCTAAATCCTGGCCTTAAGTCGAGATAATCTGCCATCGACGGGATCCAAGCGCATCTCCTCAGAGAAACGTTCTCAAGCGGTAGAACAGCCGGGCTCCAATACGAGTCCACCAGGGAAGGCGGAGGAAGTACTCTTCCGTAAGGCGCGTCCCCAACGTCACGTCGCGCTCCAGAATCGACCCGAGCTGCTCTCCCGCGCCGTGATCGAGGGCGTTGACGACGACCTCCAGATTGTTGAACAAACTTAAATGGTCGAAATTGTAGGTGCCGATACAAAGCCACGTCCGGTCGATCGACACGGCTTTCGCATGCACAATGCCGGGCCAAATGTACACGGCCACTTCCCGCCGGATCAGCTTTCTTTGCGCCACCATGGATGCAAGATCAACGATCGGAACGTCACTGGCTCGCGGCACAATCACACGTACGCGAACTCCTCTTCGAACGGCATCCCGAAGCGCCCGGATTAAACCGGGGTCGGGCAAGAAATACGGATTCACGATATCGATCGATTCTTCGGCCTGTCGAATGGCATAGAGAATTCGGCGGCGGATTCGCCACCGGTCCCTAAACCTTCCGTTGCCGACGATTTCGGCGAACGGCGCCCCCGGTTCCGGAATCGGAATCGGGCGGGGCTTCGGTTCGACACTTGCCCGGCTCCTTCGTTTCCAGGTCCGCTCAAACAGATTCCACGCCTGCGCGGAAGCAGGCCCCTGTACCTCCACAGCCAGATCATGGAAGCCTCCCTCTCCGGGGAGCCGTTCATACTCCGCCGCGATATTCATGCCGCCGATCAACACCCAGTGATCATCCACCAACAGCATTTTTCGGTGGTCGCGATGCTTCACACCCCAGCCGGGAACCCACGGCAAAGGCGGATGATAAACGAACACTTCGCCGCCAGCTTTTAGCAACGGATCGAAAAAAGAATCCCTCGTCCAGAGAGACCCAATTCCATCGTAAATCACCCGAACCTTGCACCCTCTTCGAGCCGCTTCGACCAAATCGCGGAGAACTCTCCGGCCGGTAGCATCGCCTTCAAACATGTAGATTTCGAGCGCGATCTGTTTCGCGGCGCTGGAAATAGCCCGATGGATCGCTGTGAAAATCTCGCGGCCGTCACAAAGAACGCGAAGAACGTTTCCCGACGAGGTGGCCCTCGGGTCGAAAGGATAGCTCTCCGCCATAGGGAGGATCGTAGCCGGTGAAGGGCCGGGACGAAAGGCTATTGCAACCAGATTACGAGCTTGATGCAAAGAAGAACGACGACGATTCCCGATCCGATAAATGCGCAACGTCGGCGGAAGAGCGCGGACCGATGGGCGTCGGGAAAATGGTCCGAATCGATTTCGCCGTGCTCCGGACAGCTGTATTTCGCGCAAAAAGCGTACGCGATCAGTGCGCCTCCGATCCCCGCCGCTTTAAACGCCGTGTCCATCGATCCGTTGCTCGCGTTCGAAACGAGTTCCGCCCCGCATTGGGGACAGGGAGGGACCGAAAGAAAACCGACTTCTTTCGGTCGCATCGGACGGCGTCCGAAATTGGCGCTCCCCATTTTTGCGGC
>DATDPG010000146.1 GCA_035292885.1 Bdellovibrionota bacterium
GTGGCTCCAAGGTTCGCCGCCGTATTTTTCCTCATGACGCTGACGGCGATCGGTCTGCCCGGACTTTGCGGGTTTGTCGGAGAATTCCTGATTCTGGCGGGAAGCTTTCGGGCTTTAGCGTTGGATCATCCGGCCTGGTTCGTCGGTCTGGCGGTCGTGGGAATTATTCTGGGCGCCGTATATATGTTGAGTCTCTACGAGCGAATTTTCTGGGGCACGGTGCGGTTTAAAGAAAATGAGACGTTCCGGGACCTCCGGTGGCAAGAGGTTGCCACGTTGGCCATGCCGATCGTCCTCGCCGTATGGCTTGGGATTCAGCCCAACCTGATTCTGTCGCGGATATCCCCTTCGGTTCAATCCATTGTTTCCAGGGTTCGGGTTCAATCGGTCGCGGAGCTGCCATGACGTTCGGTCCGATTCAAATCCGCGACCTTTTGGAATTGCTGCCGTATGGAATCCTGTCGGTTTCCAGCCTTCTTCTTCTTTTGTTCGCTTCGATGACGGGTGAACGGGGCGGAGCGCGGAAACTTTACGGCGCCCTCACATTCGGGGCGGTTGTGGCGACCTTAACGTCCCTGTTGTTCGTGAACGGAACGTCGATGCCATTGCGGGGTCTTCTCATCCATGACGGGTTGGGATTTGGGTTCGCCGCCGTCGTACTTCTTTTGCTGCTTTTCGCCGTCCCGGTTTTTCATTCAGGCACGGCCCGAATTCGAAGGGCGCCCGCGGGTACATACAGCCTGCTTCTTTTGAGCGCCGCGGGCGGTCTATTGATGATCTTCTCGAATCATCTGCTGGTCTTTTTTGTCGGCCTCGAACTCTTATCTCTCCCCTTGTACGTCATGACCGGCCTGGGAGCCACCAAGGACGAGTCGAGCGAAGCGGCGTTTAAATATTTTCTCTTGGGCGCCGTGGCTTCGGCTGTATTGGTTTACGGGATGGCGCTAATGTGGGGAACGCTGGGGACGCTCGAGATATCTTCGATGGCGCAAATCTTTCATGAAAGAGGGTTCACGTCGGGAAGCCTCTTGATGGTGGGCGTGACTCTTTTTGCGGCCGGTATTCTGTTCAAGATCGGGCTGGTTCCGTTTCACATGTGGGTTCCGGACGTCTATCAGGGAGCGCCGGCGCCGCTGGTCGCGTGGATGTCGGGTGCGGTCAAGGCGTCGGTTCTGTGTACCGCGCTTCGCCTGTTCGGACGGGCGCTTCCTTCGACCAGTTTCAATTGGGTGACGGCTCTCTCGTGGCTGGCGATGGCGTCCATGGTGTGGGGAAGTCTCGCGGCTCTTTATCAGACGGACGTGAAGCGGATGCTGGCTTATTCCAGCGTGGCTCATGCGGGATATGCCGCCATTGCGCTGACAACTTCCGAAGGCGGGTCGATCGAGGAGGCCGGAGCGGCGCTGGTGTTCTACGTGCTGACCTATGGACTGGCCACTTTCGGCGCGTTCCTGGTGGTTTCGCTTCAAGAGGAGGAAGGAAAAACGAAAATTTCGGATCTTTCCGGTTTAGCCAAACGTCGGCCGGGACTGGCTCTAGCCTTGGCCATCTGCCTGTTGTCGTTGGCCGGATTGCCTCCGCTCGCCGGATTCGTCGCTAAATTCAACGTGTTTCTCTTGGCGGCCCAACAGGGGAGGTACGAACTGGTCTTGGTCGGCGTGGTGACGAGTGTCGTGTCCCTGGCGTATTACCTTCGTCTGATCGTGGCAGCGTATATGGAAGATCCGGCGGAACTGACGCCGATCCGCCGTCCCTTCGGTGCCGTGGCTGCGCTCGGCCTGGCCTCGGCGTTCACGCTTCTTTTAGGTCTCCTCCCGGGCAGTGTTCTTGATTTCCTTCTAAGGGCGGGATCTCAGGGAGTGCGGTAATGACGGAAAATCGTCCCGCTCTGGCCGTGTTCGCCTCGGGAAACGGCTCCAACCTTCAAGCGCTTATCGACGGTTCGAAAACCGCCGGCTGGCCGGCGGAGATTCGCGTCGTGGTGTCCGACAAGAAAGACGCTTTTGCATTGGAGCGGGCCAAAAATGCGAATATTGAAGCCGTTTGGTTTTCTCCGAAACAATATGCATCGCGCGAAGCGTACGATTTGGGGCTGGTGGAGCTGCTTCGGCAACGTTCCATCGATTGGGTGATTCTCGCGGGTTTTATGCGTATCCTGAGCCCGGTTTTCGTGCGGCCGTATCTCGGAAAGATGATCAATGTCCATCCCGCGCTGCTTCCCAAATATCCCGGGACACATTCGATTGAACGGGCGTTTCAGGCGGGCGAAAAGGAGGTCGGCGTCACCGTGCATTTTGTGGACGAAGGTGTGGACACGGGGCCGATCATCGTCCAAGAGGCCATTCCGGTTCAGCCGGGCGAAACGCTGGAGCAGCTCACGGGTCGCGTGCACGACGTGGAACATCGAATTTTTCCGGAAGCGATCCGGGATGTCATCTTGGGCCGCGTAAAGTTCGTGAGGAACATCGGATGAAGGTCCGGCTTTTCGACGTCTGTGTTTTGGGAGACGGCATCGGCGGTCTTTTGGCCGCCATCATGCTACAGAAAAAGGGGATCAAGCTCGTCGTTTTGACCGACCGACGGGCGAAAGACTTCGATCCGGCCCTCTGCGAATTTCTGAACGGATTTACGATCAAGCCGATGCTCAAGCGGGTCGGATTTCATCCGACGGAAGTCAATGCCATTCCCGCGCTCGAGGCGCCGGTGCAGCTGGCTTTTATGGATCACCGGCTCGACTGCTACGGTGAAGAAGGACGATTTCATCGGGAACTTACGCGTGAATTTCCCGATCATGCCAAACAAATTCTCCAACTGTTCAAGGAAAGTTACGGACACCTCGAGGTCTATCATTACTTATTCAACAGTCGCGTTCCGCTTCCGCCCAAAGGCTTTTTCGCCCATCGGAACTTTCGAAAGATGCTCGACCAGGTGTGTGACGCCCAGCTCTTGGCCGATCGGTCGTTGGATAAAGAACTGAAGAGTTTCGACGTAGGGGACGACTTCAGCCGGGCGGTGGATGCCATGCAGTTGGCCCTGCGCGATTTGATTACGTCGTGGACGAGCGGCGCACAGCTCGCGCATCTTCTCGCTCTGGTTCGATGGGAAGGATACGACGCGGCCGCCGGGGTCGCGACGATTCGAAACATGCTGCTTTCGAAAATCAAGGAAAGGGGAGGGCTCGTCGCGGAGTGTGACCAGATTAAGGGCGTGATGCTGGAAAAGAAGCGGATCGCCGGTTTCGAACTCGCGGGAGCGGAGTGGAGTGAAGTCCGTTGCCATGTGGCGATGATCGGCGGCGATCCTCGCGGACTTTTTGCAATGGCCCCCGACGCGGAACCCGTTCGCCAATGGCAGAAGAAGCTTTCGGAACTGCAAATTTTTGCCGGTAAAGCGTATCAACTCTACCGGGTGTCGCCCGAGGGGATTCCGACCGGAATGCAGTCCCAGGGATTGCTGATTCCTCGGGGCCGCCCCAACGGAGGGAGCGAGCGGCGGCGATGGGTTCGGGCTCTGCGATATGTCGTCCGCAAGAGTGAAAATGGGGACAAGAGCCCCCACACCTGGATCGGCGTCAGCGCGTTCATGGACCCGAGTTCACAGCGCCCCGATTTGAAACGGGTCTCCACCGAAATTCGGGAGGGCTTAAAATCGCTCATTCCGTTCCTCGAAAATCATTTACTGGAGGAGCCGAAAGAGCCCTATCTCCCGTCGATGGAGGGGAAACCGGGAGACTTTCGGCAGGGGTTTATTTACACCGCGTCGGAGCCGAGGACGCTGGGGGTTTGCGGTTTTACGCCCGAGACTCCCCTGAAGAACACATTCCTGGCGGGAGACATGATTTTCCCGGGTTTGGGACTGGACGGTGAAGTGATCAGCGGTTTTCAGGCGGCGCATTACGCTTCGGAGTATCTATCGGCGGACAAACGGAAATTGGGATGAGAACGCGGCTTACAATCCTTCTCATCCTTCTGGCCTCTCTGATCAGCGGCTGTTCGCTGAAAAACCTAAGTGTGAAAGCCACGTCCGAGCTGTTGCCGCCCGGTTTGGAGGTTTTCGAGAGTGAGGCCGACATCCAGCTCGCCCATGAAGCGGCGGCGGCCCAAATCAAATTGATGGAGACGCTTCATCGGAGCGACCCTAGGCGGGCCGAAGTTCTTCTCGCCCTCACTCGGGCGCTCGGCAGTTACGCGTTCGCCTTTCTGGAATGGGAAGCCGAATCCAACGCCGACGTTCGAAAGCGGGCGGCAAGCCTTTATAATCGCGGCGCCGGTCACGGTTTGGAGCTGCTCGATCTGAAGCTGGGCGGCGGGACGGCCCTCTTGGCTCGTTCCGGATCCTTGGAAGCCTTCAAATCGCGATTGGAGGGAGCGAAAAAAGAAGACGTCCCGGCTCTCTTTTGGACGGCCTACGATTGGGCGGGGGCCATACGGAAAAGCGCGGATTCCCCGCGCGCCGTTGCTGAATTGCCCCGCGCCGTCGCTTTAGCGGAGAGGGCGTTGAAATTGGATCCCGGTTACCATTACGGGGCGATCCATCTTTTCTTTGGCGTTTACTTCGCCGAGCGGCCGCCGTTGCTCGGAGGAGACCCCAAACAAGCCGAGAAACATTTTTCGGAAGCCGTGAGCGTTGGCGGCGGAAAGTACGTCATGGCAAAATATCTTTGGGCCAAGACGTACGCGGTTCGGATTCAAGACGCTAAATTGTTCGAGAAGCTGTTGAAGGAAGTGATGAACACTCCCGATGACCTTTTACCCGAACAGCGCCTGGCCCAGGAGATTGCGAAAGATTGGGCCCGCAAGCTTCTAAAACAAAAACCAAATTACTTTGGAGAAAGCTGATGCGCAGGATGCCCAAGCTCATTTCTACGTTTGTCGTTGTTCTGATCGTTGCCATGAGCGCCGCGGCGGCGGAGCCAAAAATTCTCATCAAGATTGCCACGGTGGCGCCGCAGGGGACGACGTGGGTCAATGAGCTTCAGAAGATGGATCAGAAGCTCCGGAGCGAAAGTCAGGATGAAGTCGGCCTAAAAATTTACGCGGGCGGAGTTCTGGGTGACGAGTCGGATGTGGTCCGGAAGATCCGCGTGGGCCAGGTGCACGGGGCAGCGTTCACGGGAATGGGCTTGGGACAGCTCCTTCCGGAAGTCCGGATTTTTGAGCTTCCGTTTCTGGCTCGAACGGATTCGGATATCGATCGACTGACGGATCAATTGTTCCCGCGATTCGAAAAGGGATTTTTATCGAAAAAGTTTGTTCTCCTCGGCTTCGTTCCGATTGGTTTTGTCTACATCTTTTCTTCAACGCCGATTTCTTCGTTGGATGCGCTCAAGAAAGGGAAGGTCTGGGTCTGGGAAGGTGATCCTTTGGCGCGAGGATTGTTTTCAGCGGGCGGCGTTGCGGGAATCCCCTTGGTGCTCCCGGACGTTCTCTCGTCCCTTCAAACGCGCCTCATCGATACGGTTTACGGAACGCCTCTCGGCGCGATCGCGCTCCAATGGCACACACGTGTGAAATACCGGACCGATTTTGCAATCACGCACGCCATGGGGGCCCTCCTAGTCGCCGAGGCCCAGTTTTCAAAGCTTTCCGCCAAGTCGAAGGAAATTCTTAAGACGGAGTCGCGCGATCTTTGCAGGCGGCTGGCCGAGGCATCGCGCAAAGAAAATGCCGAAGCCCTCACAATATTGACGAGCCAAGGCGTACAGACGGTCGCGGTCTCCGTGGCGGAGCAAAATCGATTCATCGCTATAGGAGATAAGGTCGCGACAGATCAGGTGGGCAAACTCTATCCAAAGGATCTTTTGGAACAGGCACGCAGTGTCGTCCGAAGCGGTGCCAAGCCGTAGTGATGCGCATAGTTTCACTTGGGGCTTGAAGAAGTACTGCTAAAAGCAGTATCATAATGAGGAAGCGGACGTGGAAAGTCCTGTGGGACAGGCGGGTTCAAAAGGAGCTCGACAGACTTCCGGGGCATATTCGGGACAAGTTCCAGGGCTGGGTTGAAGCCGTTGAACGGGCGGGCATGGAGGAGGTCAGGAAACTGAAGGGATACCACGACGAGCCGCTCCACGGTCAGCGTCGGGGACAAAGATCGATTCGATTGAGTCGCGGGTATCGGGCGATCTATGAGGAACGGGCGGACCACACCGTCATGGTGGCCCGGGTTATAGAGGTGAGCAAACATGGGTACTGAACGACAACTTTATGGATTGAAGGATTTGGAGAAAAAATATGGTCGATTGACCGTGGGTCGTTTTCTGCGATCCTGGCGCCTTTCGGAGGGTTTTTCGCAAAAAGTGTTCGCGAAGAAGCTCCGAATATCGGCAGCTAATCTTTGTGACATCGAAAAGGAGCGTAAGGGTGTGAGCGTAGCCAAGGCACATGAGATTGCCAAGGCGATCGGTTATCCACCTTCGGTTCTGGTACAGATGGCGCTTCAGGAGGAAGTAGCCTTATCCGGATTGAAATATTCGGTTCAGGTGAAATCGGCTGCTTGAAAGCAACGGCCTCTTCAAGTGATGCCGGAACGATGCCTCAACCAGGCCCTTGGCCATTTGAGATGGCGTTTTGAAGGGCTTCTGTCATCTGTTCACCCGTAATGGCCAATTCTTATCCAGACGAATCTAGGTATGTGCAGCTCCCGGAAAAGTCTGTCTCCGTAATCGAATAGTCACAATCCGCCGCATATCCCAGGCCTCCGCTAAAGGAGACATGTTCCTGAAAGGAATACGATTCGAAGGTTTAGGATTCCTTATCGGTCCAAACATATTCTCTTTGAATGGTACCGTTGACTTTAAGTTCGATATCTTGGCCGGAAGGGTAAAGAGGCCCAGAGATTGAACAATCGGTATAGGTGAAGGAATGCGTCTCTCGGTTTCCAGCCTCCGAAATGTCGATGTGGACCATTCCTTCTCCGTTCGGGTTGATAATGTCGGCACAGTCGTAATCGCCGCTGCTGGAGCTGAAATGAAAGGGCTTAAACGAAAAAGTCAGCCAAAGCTCTTCGGCGGTTAGTGCTGGACTTACCGACGAAAACGGAGGCCCTAAGCCAGGAGTCGTCGACGAGTCGCCACAGCCAATAAAGCCGAAGATCAAAACTGCAATGCCTGTAAATTAAAATCCTTGAACTGTCTTCATAGATTCATCCCTCCTTTAAAATCTAAATTGTGCACCGACAAACGCGCCATCGGTCGCTACGGCCAGAGTCGGCTGAAAAGTGTTTAGAAAAGAGGATTTCGTTTTTTGTTCGATTTCGGCATTGTGTTTTTTGACTCCATTGATACCGCCGATGGCATCCCAGATGATGGACGAGGCGTAAAGTGCTATGCTGGGGCAAACACCTAAATACAATCCAGTCAAGCCGTTAAAACCCTGGTTATGGCTCGAAATATACGTTACTTTTTTCTTTAATTTTGAATAGTTGGACCTGTTTTCGCTTTTATTCGCCTCGTTCAAATTTAAGATGGCAACGCAAATGTAACTGAGTTACAATATGAAAAGGTCAAAGAAAAAGATTGAAAGCCTGATGGAGGCGATTCGTAGATCGCTCGATTCAGGAAATTACTTGGACACGAGGCATGCACATGAAAGACAGGAAGAACGAAGAATTACGCGTCCTGAGGTTCTTTACGTTCTTCGTTATGGGCATCACGAGGCCAAGAAAGATAGGTTCGACGAGCCGTTTAAAGCTTGGAACTACGCCGTGAGAGGAAAAACCATTGATCGAAGAGATTTAAGGATCATAGTTTCGTTTGACGAGTCTGCCATGCTTATCATCACGGCAATCGAGATAGGGAGATAGTTGGGAAATATGAAAACCAAAGTTCAAAAAGAATTTGTCGATACCGGATTCGGCTTTCCAATTCTTCTTTTAAATGTTCCGATGATTCGAACCCGTGGCGTCTGGACGCCGAAGATTGATTATAACGCCCTCGCACTTGCTGTTCTTCAGGCTTTGGCGCGCAAGCCTTCCCCTCTTACAGGCAATGAAATTCAATTTATTCGGCTTCATTTTGACTTAACGCTTCAGCAATTTGCAAAACGCTTCGATGTCTCTCACGCTGGTGTGATTAAATGGGAGAAGGCCAAGTCTCATTCTACCAACATGAATTGGACGACCGAAAAGGATCTCCGGCTCTTTATTCTCTCGGAACTTGAAGCTGCTCCCAAAGAGCTAGCAAGTTTATACGGTGAACTGCAAACGCCACAGCGCGATCGCCCGTCCCCTCTCCGGCTAAATGCGATGCAGTTAGCGGCGTAAATTGTTTTCTCTTGATGGAACGGAACACTATCGCCTCACATGCCCGGAAAATGAGCTTTCCGCGGTTGTCTTTGGCTTTTTGAACGTTGAGTTTTGCTCGGAATCGGTGTGTGGGAACAAAGGTTGATCCGTTCTTGGCACACAAATGATTGCGCCAGAAGATGGGGACGGTAGTCTGGATCTGGATGAAACTTCTGCGGAGTCTAAATCGTGCGATCACGGCGGTCGTCGAGGGCTTTCTGGCCGTCGGATTCGTCGCGATGCTTGGCTTAGCCGCCCTGCAGGTGTTCCTCCGCTTCTTTTTTCACACGGGGATTGTCTGGGGAGACGTAGCGGCGCGGTATCTAGTGATCTGGGTCGGTTTTTTTGGCGCCTATTTGGCAACGCGGGAAGGGAAACACTTTCATGTCGATGCTCTGGTACGTTTATTCCCGTTTCGAATTCGTTTCTGGTGTAGAGCTGTCACCGATCTCTTCGCCGCTTTTGTGTGCGGTTTCTTACTCCGGGCGAGCATCACGTTCGTTCAGGTCGGGATCGATCCGGGATCCATTCTCTTTCTCGGGATTCCGGAGTGGATTCCCGCTACTATCGTCCCGGTCGGATTCGGTCTGCTCACACTGGAATTTTTCACGCACGCAGCCGTGAGCCTTGCGTCGCTGTTCCAAGGTAAGTCGAACAAAGGAGCGGCCTAATGGGCGTTCTGGGCCTCGGCTTGCTGCTTCTTCTGGCGGCCCTCGTCGGCGCCCCGATCTTCGCCGTCATCGGTGCAATCGGTCTGGTCGCCTTTGATCGCGCTGGGATCGATGCCGCGGCGTTGATCGTCGAGCTCTATCGCCTCGTGAATTTTCCGGCTCTCATCGCGATCCCGTTGTTTACGTTCGCCGGATATGTCCTGGCGGAGAGCAAGGCGCCCCGTCGCATGATCGGATTAGCGCAGGCGTTCTTCGGATGGATGCCCGGAGGATTGGCGATCGTGGCACTTCTGTCGACCGCGATCTTCACGGCGTTCAGCGGCGCGTCGGGGGTTACGATCATCGCGCTCGGCGGCCTGATCTTCCCGGCCCTCCTGAAAGAGAATTACCCGGAGCGCTTCTCGCTCGGGCTAATGACGACGTCGGGGAGCCTGGGTCTCCTGTTCCCACCCTCGCTCCCGATCATCCTATACAGCATTGTCGCACAGGTTAACATCGACCAACTCTTTCGTGCGGCGCTACTCCCCGGCGTGCTCCTGATTGTGGTTCTGTCTATCTATAGCGTTCGTACGGCGATCAAGAGCGGCGTTCCACGACAAGCATTTGTCTGGAAAAATGTTTGGTCCGAACTCAAGGGCGCCGCTTGGGAAATCCCGCTCCCGTTCGTCGTGATCGGCGGCATCTACGGCGGCGTCATCACGGCCACGGAAGCCGCGGCCGTAACGGCATTCTACGTCTTGATCGTGGAAGTATTCGTGCGCCGCGACCTGACGTTTTTTGGCGATATGCCGCGTGTACTGCGCGAAAGCATGATCCTGGTCGGTGCGATTCTCGTGATGCTTGGAGCGGCGATGGGCGTGACAAATTATCTCATCGACGAGCAAATTCCGATGAAGCTGTTCGGTTGGATCAGTCTGTTCGTCGACAGCAAAGTCGTCTTCCTGGTAATCCTGAATCTATTCTTACTGGTGATGAACATGGTGGAGATCTTCTCGGCCATCATCATCGTCGTGCCGATCATTGTGCCGGTGGCGATGCAATACCACGTGGACCCCGTTCATCTCGGGGTTATCTTCCTGCTCAATCTTGAAATAGGCTATATGACCCCGCCTCTTGGGCTGAATCTTTTCCTGTCGAGTATGCGGTTCAATCGACCGCTGACTGCAGCCTATCGGGCCGTTTTGCCGTTCTTTGCCCTCTTGGTGGCGGTACTTATCCTGGTCACCTACGCGCCGGGTTTAAGCCTCTCATTGGCCGGCTCGGCGTCGCCCTGACGAGCTGGGAGCTTGATTTTATTCGCGTTAAGTGCTTTATATCGCGCCCCTTTTTAGGAGGCGCTTATGGCGATGGTTTGTGGAATTTGCGGCAAGAAACCGGTCTACGGGAATAAGGTCTCGCATTCCAATAACCGGACTCGCCGACGGTGGCTTCCAAATCTCAAACGTGTTCATGTGATTGTCGACGGCGTCAGCAAGACGATTCGCCTTTGCACGCGTTGCATTCGATCCGGCAAGGTCGCCAAGGCCGCGTAGGCATTCAGGAACGTAGCGCGCGGAGCGGACTTAACAGATCCCTCTCTAGCCGCTCTACCATGTAAGAAACATATCGCAGGGGATTCAGTCTGCGATTTCGAAGAAGCGGCATGAGATCCATCGCGAACGTGATGCCTCGAGCTGCGTCTGCACTTTCGGAGTGATGATATGTCGCATTCGCTTGGCGACGCCCGAGAGTAGCCAGATCGTATCGTTTCCCGCTTCCAATTTGAGACCGAAAGACTTGAAGCAATTTCCGGGAGACAAGGGGATGCTTTGAACAATCGAGGGCGACTTTTTGAGATCCGGGGAGCCAATCCAGCGATCCCCATACTTCACAACCGTACAGTCTTCGAGGCCATCCTTTGGGGCCGAGCGAACGTAAGGCCTCGAGAACGTGCAGAACGACGGCCAAATGCGTTTCATGCCTGTCGGCTAGGTTATGGGTGTAGATCCAACGCGGGCGAGTCCGCAGCAAAACAGTCGTTAAGTCGGATCGAATATTGCCGTTTCGAAGATTTCGAATTTCGGCGCTCGGATAATCGAGCTGAATCGCGGCGGAATAACGGCCGATTCGGGCCGCCGAACGCTGTTCCCTTCTTCGAGTCTCTTTGAATTGGCCCAACTTCATCCTTTCGTAAGGGCCATTTCTAGGGCTGCCGGCTCCGTCTCCACAGGTGATCGATGTGAACCAACGCGTTTTGCGCCGGTAGCACTCTGCGATACCGTGATACGCCATGATTTCGAGATCATCTGCGTGTGCGCCGATACCCAAATGCGTGGTACGTGCCAGCGCCTCCTTTTCCGGAGTCCGGTCCGGCACGTAGATCTCGGCATGCGTCCTGTAAAACATGATGGTTCGAGTGAAAGATAATCCGTACCACGTTATTCAGAACCGGCACAAATCGTGAAGTCACCCCACGTCATGAGCGATCGTGCAGCACTTCCGATTCGAGAGTGGCCGGAATCCGAACGTCCCCGGGAACGAATTTTGGAACTTGGCGGACAAGCTTTATCTTCGGCCGAGCTTCTGGCGATTCTCATTGGCAGCGGAGATCGAGGATTATCGGCCGTGGACGTGGCCCGGCGTCTGCTTCAAGGGGGCGAAAAGGGTGATCTCACAGCCAATCAACTTTCCATCGGTTCTCTGCTTCGGACCAAGGGTGTGGGGCCGGCGAAGGCCGCGAGGATACTGGCCGCGCTCGAACTCGGGCGGCGTTTCTCGGCGGCGGAAAGATCTTCGGTGCACCGCCTTGCGCAAAGCTCGGACGTAGCCAAATTGATGAACTCGCGCGTGACGGGTCTTTCGTACGAATTATTTTTCGTGATTTCCGTCGACGTGAAAAACAGGCCGATCACGATCCAACAGGTATCCCGCGGCAGCGCCGAGGGTGTGGCCATCCAACCGAAGGAGGTTTTTGCCGAGGCGGTTCGCGCGGGAGCTTCGGGGATTATCTGCGTCCACAACCATCCGAGTGGCGACGCCACTCCCAGCCCCGAAGATCGTGCATTGACGGTGCGTTTGAAAGAAGGAGCCCTCATCTTGGGCCTCCGATTTCTCGATCATGTGATTCTAGCGAATGGGAATTCGTACAGCTTCACGGAGAAGAATGGCTGAGTGGGGTGTAGCGCCTCAAGTCTTCCTGAAATGTCATCGATCGTTCAGCCGGGTCGGCTTGTTTAGCTAACTCGGGCCTTTCATCGGCGAGATAGAATGCGCAAGGAATGGTGTGACCTTCCAACTCCGTCGAGGGCTCGGGAATGGGATAATCCCACCAAAACGGTCCGTCATAATATCGGCGTCCGTCTTCAATGAATGTGAACCGGCCATCGCCCAAGAGCTGCGGCTGAAGCTTAAGCAGGGTTGAAAGATCGACGATCTCTTGAAGCTCCGAAGGTCCGTAAGCTCGGCGGACGCCCCTCCATTGCGTCCCTTGTTCGTAGAGTTCACCATATCGATTCAAGAGGACCTCACATATTTGATGCTTGACGAGTGCGCCGTTGTATATGTGTGCACATGCTTCAGCAAAACAGACTTCAGGTTCGAAAACTTTGCTCTGGAAAAACCAGGAGAGCACTTTCATTTTATCAGCGCGGGATGAATCGGCCGAATCATAATAACTGCGAAACCGGGCTCGATATTCGTCCAAGGTGGTCGGCGTCGTTAAATAGGCTTTCACTTCCTGTGGAACTTTGGACTTTGCCCTAAATCGATAGTCCCAAGGGTCAATGGGCGGAAGGCCGACGGCTCTTGAAGCCGCCGCACGTGAAAATCGCGGAATCCAAGCCGCACCGTTGCGAATACCGCTCCGAATCCAAGTGCCGGCTTCTGTAAGTGGGCGCCAGGAAGAACTCCACAGATCGGCCCTCGAGGAGAGATACCAAAGCAAAGCTGTCGGCACAGTGAACTTCGCTCTGTTAAAGGAGGCCTGAAGAAAAGACTGAAAAGCAATCCATTGGTCTACAGATAGTGTCTGCTGGACGATTTCAGCCTCCGTCTTTGTAATTGGAAATGGGATGACATTTGGAAGGAGGCGATCGCGATTAAGTCTTGGATCTATCGATCGCTCGGCAGATCGCTCCAAAACGGGCATTTTCACGGGAGATCTGAATTTAATTGGCTCGAGCGGTGCTGGCAGGCACACGGGGAGCAACATAAAATCAAGGTCTATATCCGGGTTGAAGTGTGGCTGGTCTCGGGCTCCTTGGGCACAAATGCTGAAATATTCGACGGCTCGGTCACGGAAGGATCCAGATACTGTGAGGGAATACACATAATCGCCCGCCAACCAAGCCTGAACATCTGTAAATGTAACCTTGATTTGAGTGAGAGCCTGACAAAACGTGGGTTGTTGTTTCATACAGGTATCGTGGGACGGATATTCGAATGTCAATTGCAACTTCCGTCCGAACGTGGGTGTGATCGGTTGAAGTTCGCGATGCCCGGGATAGGTGCATTGGCAGACACCGATCGTAGGGCCTTCCGTAAGGGGCTCGGCAAATGCGGGTTGGGAAACCGCCGACACGGTGAACAGAAGGGCGGTGCTGATAACACTTCGCCAAAGAATACAATGTATTAACGACGTAATGTCCGATTGCACGCTACGGATATCGGCCCCCCACCTGGATTTCCCCTTGTGCTTATTCGATCGGATGGATTATTGCAAGTGGGGTCGGGACGCTATGCCTTTACCCGCTCGACGGAGAGGATCCCTCGAAGTTTTTCGATCGAACGCATCATGGAATAGAGCTGGGATGTGTCCGTAACATCGACGTCGAACGTGTTGATCGCTTTTCGATCCTCGGTCGTCCGGATCGATGCGTGAGAGATGTTGCCGCCTTTGAGTGAAATCGCCTTGGAAATATCGGCCAGGATTCCGGGGGAATCGACGGAGACCACTTTGATTTTCACGTTGCGGACGGCTTGGCCGTTCTTGCTCCATTCCACATCCACTCTGCGAGCGCTGTCGACTTCGAGCACTTTGTAACAGTCGGTCCGATGGACCGTGACCCCGCGGCCGCGCGTCACGAATCCGAGAATCGGGTCCCCCGGCAGAGGGTCACAACACTTTCCATAACGAACCATGACGTTATCGAGGCCGCCGACTTTAATTCCGGAAGGTTGTTTCGGCGTGACTTTGGAAATGATCGACCGAATTATGCTGGGCGTCGCAACTTCTTTCCCCTTGAGCTTGTCCGGGGCGATGAAATGGCTGATGACGTCCGCGGCGACGACCTTTCCGTATCCCAGCGCCAAGAGCAGCTCGTCCAAACTGTGGTAGCCCGCCACGGCTAAGTTTGGTTTGATTTTTCCGCTGGCGAGAAGCTTCTCGTAGTTCTCACCGAACTTCTTGAGTTCTTTTTCCAGGATCTCGCGGCCGACGGCTCGGCCGGTGTCCCGTTCCTCTTTCTTGATGACGCCCCGAACCTTCGATTTCGCTTTGGACGTGATGGCGATTTTCAGCCAATCTTTGGAGGGCTTCGCCGTGTCGGAAGTCAAAATTTCCACGCGATCGCCGTTCTGCAGTTTGTATTTTAACGGAACCATGCGACCGTTGATCCGGGCGCCGTGGCAGTGGTGGCCCACTTCGGTGTGAACTCGATACGCGAAATCGATCGGCGTGGCCCCGCGCGGAAAATTGTAAACTTCCCCTCTCGGCGTGAAGACGAAGACCTCGTCGGCGAACAGGTCGAGTTTGACGGTTTCGATGAATTCGTGCGAATCCTTCGTATCCTGCTCCCAGTCGATCATTTGCCGCAGCCAACCGAAGCGCTGCAAGTCGTTTTTCTCGGTTCCCTCGCCTGTTTTATAAATCCAGTGAGCGGCGATTCCGTCCTCGGCCACCTGATGCATCTCGCGCGTTCGGATTTGAACTTCGATTCGCTGGCCTTCGGGGCCGGTCACCGTCGTATGAAGAGACTGATACAAGTTGGCCTTGGGGAGTGCGATGTAATCCTTGAACCGTCCCGGTACCGGCTTCCATAGCGTATGAATGTGTCCGAGCACTTCATAACATTGGGGCATCGAGTCCACGATGATCCGAAACGCCAGGATGTCGGCCACCTGCTCGAATTCGATGTTTCGAGATTCCATTTTCTTGTAAATGGAATAAGAATGCTTGGCTCGGCCGCTGACTTCGCAACGAACGCCCTCGGCCTTCATTTTTTGTCCGATCAGCTGGATGACATGGGCGATGTACCGGTCGCGTTCCGCCGCGGTCGTTTGAAGCTGCTTCGAGATTGTTTCGTAGATGACCGGTCGGAGCGCCTTAAAAGAAAGCTCTTCGAGCTCTAACTTTATCCACGCGATTCCGAGCCGATTGGCGAGCGGGGCGTAAATGTCGAGCGTCTCCTGAGCGATGACCAATTGGCGCATCTCCGGCATGTGCCGCAGCGTGCGCATATTGTGAAGACGGTCGGCCAATTTCACGACGATCACGCGAATATCGTGCGCCATCGCGAGCAGCATCTTTCGAAAGCTTTCGGCCTGCCGGACATCTTTCGAACCAAAGGAAACCTTGGACAGCTTGGTCACTCCGTCCACGAGTTGCGCGACATTGGGGCCGAATTTCTTCCGAACTTCTTCGATCGTGACGAGGGTGTCCTCGACAACATCGTGCAAAAGACCGGTGGCAATGGTTTCGGCGTCAAGTCGATGTGTGGAAAGAATTTTTGCGACTTCGGAAGGATGAGTGAAGTAGGGATCCCCCGATTTTCGTTTTTGCCCCTCGTGCGCCTTTCGAGAAAATTCGTAAGCTTCTCGAATGAGAGTTAAGTCCTCATCCGCATTGTACTTTTTGGTGTCTTCGAGGATGGAATCAAGCGGGATCATTGGGGTTTTCCAGTATAGCTACAAGCCTTTGGGGTTTCCATATCGCTGATTTGTCAGCTTTTTCTGGCAGACCCCGGTTCATTCTGCCAAAACCTTGTGTCGTGAGCCGGGAAGGATCGACCCAAGAATCGGAACCGATCTTCGGGAAGGCGGATCTCGTCCGAGTTTTTGAAAACGGAGCGAAGCCGCGTTTCCGGTATGCGATCGGTATCGAGAGCGAAAAGGTCGGCGTCGATCTTACGACGGGACACGCGGTCCCGTTTGACGGTCCCAACGGAATTGAGACGATTCTGATCGAGCTGTCCGCGCGTTTCGGCTGGGAGAAGGTTCTGGACCGGGGAAGAGTGATTGCACTGAACCGGAACGCGACGGCGATTACGCTCGAACCGGGAGGACAACTCGAATTGAGCAGCCGGCCGCATCCAACGTTGGATGATGTGGCTCGCGAACGCGAGGAACACATCGTCGAGCTGTGCGACGTTTCTACGCCGCTCAATATCGGCTGGCTTAATCTCGGTCTTCAACCGGTCACACCGATCGACCGGATTCCGTGGGTCCCAAAATCCAGGTATCGGGTGATGCGTGAGTATTACGAGAAGCGGCCAGGCCTCGCGCTTCACATGATGCGATTGACGGCGTCGGTCCAG
Source organism: Bdellovibrionota bacterium (assembly GCA_035292885.1). Classification (NCBI taxonomy): domain Bacteria; kingdom Pseudomonadati; phylum Bdellovibrionota; species Bdellovibrionota bacterium. The sequence goes on from DATDPG010000146.1 coordinate 16,463, forward strand.
GGGAACTTCGATTACGAGAGCGAGGCCGACGCCCGCCGGAAGATTCATGTGGGAGCTGCTCTCGGACCTATCGTTGGAGCGATGTTCGCAAATGGTGCGATCGAAGAGGGTGTTTTGAACGGTTATTGCTCGCGCCGGCTCCGCATCTGGCGGGAAACCGACGCGGATCGTTGCGGCATTCCGGACTTTTACGTAGACGGAACCTTTTCTTTCGAGAAGTACGCCGATTACGTTCTCGATATCCCGATGTACTTCATTCTTCGAAACGGAGAGTACGTCGACTACACCGGCAAGACTTTTCGGCAATTTCTGGAAGGGAAGGGGGAAAAAGAGAAAGCTCTCCGAAGAGACTGGGATCTCCATTTGACGACCCTTTTCCCGGATGTTCGGCTGAAGAATTATCTCGAACTTCGCACGGCCGACGCCCAGGATCCTCTCGGGGCAATGGCGCTCATGGCGTTTTGGACCGGTATTCTTTACGATGAAGAAGCGCTGGGAATGGCTTTCGACCGCGTGGGACGGTTCACTCGCGAACAGCTCGGCGCCGCCATGGATGATGCGGCGCTACAGGGTCTTCAAGCCGGAATCGCTTACGAGCCGATTCTTCACGTAGCGCGGGACGTTGTCGGCATAGCGGTCATCGGTCTGTCTCGGCTCGATCGGGTCAACGGTCGGCATGATATTCGTTACCTGGATCCGCTCCGTGATCTGATCGATCGCGGCTTGTCGCCCGCGGAGGAACTTCGGAAAACGTGGAACGGAAAAATCGGGCGCCTCCTTCCGTCCGCCTGCTTGCACGAGGCGTCGTGAAATGAAATCCATTCGATTCTGGATTCCGGCGTTCGCTTGGATGACGGTGATTTTTCTTTTTTCAACGGATCTTTTCGGAGCGTCCACGACTTTTTCGATCACACGGATCGTTCTCCGATGGCTCTTTCCTTTTTTGCCGGAACCGGCGATCGCAACCATTCACGTCGGCCTGCGTAAAGTCGGTCATGTCGGTTCGTACGCGGCGCTTTCGTACTTTTATTTATGCGGCCTGCTCAAGACGTTTCATCCGCTTCCTCTGTGGCAAACGAAATGGGGGGTCTTGGCGTTCGTTCTTTGCATTCTTTACGCCTGCACGGACGAATGGCACCAATCGTTTTCAACGGTGCGAACCGGTTCCGTTTGGGACGTGGGATGGGATACGCTCGGAGCCGCGATCACCCAAACGGTAAACCGGATTCGATCCAAAAACAGTTGAAAAAATTCAGAGTCGGACGACTTTCGGGCTCTGAATGCCCTTCGTCGCGTTTCGTGTGTCGACGACCGCCAGCGCGTGTTCCACGATTCGACGAAAGTCGTATTGCGAATGATGGGTCGTGATGACGACGACGTCTTGCGCCGCGATGATTTTGTCCGAAAGCTCGATCGATTGGAGCCGGAGGCCGTCAAGTCGGATGTCCGGGGCCAAAGGGTCGTGATACGAAACGTTCGCACCCTTCTCTTGAAGCAGCCGGAAGATGTCGAGCGCCGGGGACTCGCGGACGTCCGAAACGTCCGGTTTGTAGGCGATCCCCAGCAAAAGAATCCTCGAGCCTTTGACGCTCTTCTGAGCGTCATTAAGTGCGCCGGCGACGAGCTCCACGACGTGGCGGGGCATACCCGTGTTCACTTCGGCGGCCAGATCGATGAATCGCGCGGTGTAATTAAGTGTTTTCAATTTCCACGAAAGATAATGGGGGTCGACGGGAATGCAGTGCCCTCCGAGTCCGGGACCGGGATAAAACGGCGTGAAACCGAACGGCTTGGTCGCGGCGGCTTCGATCACTTCCCAGGTGTCGATGCCCAACAGGCGGCACATGATCGCCACTTCGTTCACCAGGCCGATGTTCACGGCGCGGAACGTGTTTTCAAGAATCTTGACCATTTCGGCCGCGCGCGTGGAGGCGACCGGAACGAGCCGTTCGATGATCTTCGCGTAAAGCGCCTTCGTCGTTTCCGTGCAGGCCGGCGTCATGCCGCCGATGACTTTGGGCGTATTCCTGAGCTGGAAGCGCTTGTTCCCCGGATCGATCCGCTCCGGACTGAACGCGAGAAAAAAATCTTTTCCCAACGTCAGCCCCGCCTCTTTGACCAGCGGCTCGAAAATTTCCTCGGTGGTCCCCGGATATGTCGTCGATTCCAAAATGACGAGCATATCGGCATGGATGCTTTCCCGAAGCCGATCCCTGACGGCCAAAATAAACGAGACATCGGGGTCGCGTGTCTTGCCGAGCGGGGTGGGCACGCAGATGCTGACCGTGTCCATTTCGCGCAAAAGGGCAAAATCGGTGGTGGCTCGAAAGCCACCTTTCCCTGATTTCGGTTTTACGACGGCGGTAAGCTCGGGACCGGGGATATCCTCGATATAGGAATCACCCCGATTGATTCTGGCGACGCGGTCTTCGGAAACGTCAAATCCGGTGACGGAAAACCCGGCTTTAGCCAGATCGACCGCCAGAGGCAATCCGACATAACCGAGTCCGATCACGGCGACACGGGCGTCGAACGAGTCGATTTTTTGTCGTAGAGAAGCCATTTCGTTGCAATTCGTACCGCGCCCGCCCCCCGTTTGCAAATTCAAGATTAGGGGACACACGACGTAACCCGATCTCGATCATGGGAATAGTTCGGGTCCAGTCGTGTGTCCCCGGATCTTTTGGGGTAAGAAGAGCGGGGTTGTGGATTATTTTGACTACAAAGGGGCCGCTCTCTACTGCGAAGAGATTCCGATCACGGAGCTCGTTCATCAGTTCGATACGCCGCTCTATATATACAGTCATGCGACGCTCGAACGCCATTTCCGTGTATTCAACGAGGCTCTTTCGAACCTGCCGCATCTGATCTGTTTTTCAGCCAAGTCCAACGGCAATATCGCCATCTTGCGGGCGATTGCACAGATGGGGGGCGGCGCTGACATTGTTTCGGGGGGCGAACTCTTTCGATGCTTGGAGGCGGGCGTAAGCCCTCAGAAAATTGTGTTTTCCGGCGTGGGGAAAACCGTTCCGGAAATCGAGTATGGCCTGCGCCGAAAAGTCCTGATGCTCAACGTGGAATCGGAGTCGGAACTTTGGAAGATCGCTCTGGTCGCCGAGAAACTAGGGACGGTCGCGCCGATAAGTTTCCGTCTGAATCCCGACGTGGACGCCAAGACACATCCATATATCGCGACCGGTCTGAAGCGAAATAAGTTTGGTCTGACAAGAGAGACTATTTTTTCTTTGTATAAAGAGGCCGCCCAGAACCCGCATTTGGCGCCTCTGGGTTTGACGATCCATATCGGCTCGCAAATCACGGAAACAACTCCATTTGTGGACGCCGTCCGGATTGCGTGCGACATCGCCAAGGAACTCCAGAAGAAGAAAATCCCACTCAAATATCTCGATATCGGCGGCGGCCTCGGCGTTCGATACCGCGATGAAGAACCGCCCAGCCCGAAAGAGTACGCCAAAGCGATTGCTCCGTTGTTCAAGGGCCTCTCCCTGACGCTGATCTTGGAGCCGGGGAGGGTTCTCATTGGAAACGCCGGGGTCCTCATTACTCGCGTGGTGTATGTGAAAAAAACGAAGCGAAAACAATTTATCGTCGTCGACGCCGGGATGAATGACCTCATACGGCCGGCTCTGTATAAGTCCGAACACACAATCGAACCGGTCGTCCGTAGAGGAAAGCCGGCCGTGCGCGCCGATATCGTCGGCCCGATTTGCGAATCGGCGGATACGTTTGCGCAAGATCGGGAGATCGAAGACGTTGAAGAAGGGGATCTCCTCTGCATCCGGACGGCGGGGGCGTATGGCTTTTCCATGGCATCCCAGTACAATGCCCGTCCGCGTCCCGCGGAAGTGATGGTTCGAGGTTCGGACGCCGCGGTCATCCGCGCGAGAGAATCGTTTGACGACCTGATTCGAGGCGAAAAAATTCCGGATTGGTTGAATCCAGAACGATGATAAATCGATGAAAGTTCCGTTTATCAAGATGCAAGGCTGCGGCAACGATTTCATTTTTTTCGACGCGAGAAAACTGCCGACGTTCGAATGGGCCAAAATCTCGGGGCGGCTTCTCGACCGCCGATTCGGCATCGGCGGCGATACGATGCTGGTCCTTCTTTCGCCCAAAGAGAAGGGGAGCGACGGCCGGATGTTGACGATCGAGCGGGATGGAAAC
>DATDPG010000147.1 GCA_035292885.1 Bdellovibrionota bacterium
CCCAATCGATGTCCTAAAGATGGAGCGGGTCTTCGACAACCTGCTCAGCAACGCCGTCAAATTCACCGACCGGCGAAAAGACCCTGAGCGGCGCGCCAACCCGGCAAATCTCATTCAAATTCGACTTCGAACGGATGAGGCACGTTTCTATATTGAAGTCAGCGACAGCGGAATGGGCGTTCCCCCGGAAGAACGGGGGCAAATTTTCGATCGTTACTTTCAATCTTCTCGAACGTCTCTGCGCGAGCATGGCGGTTCCGGGATCGGCCTTTCATTCGCCAAGGAGATGGTCGAGCTTCACAACGGCAAGATCTGGGTGGAGGAAGCGGACATCGGAGGTTCTAAATTCGTTGTCGCGCTGCCGTTGTCGCAGGATGTGGAATCGCTTTCCCAATACCGCCCGGAACCCGAAGCGGAGCGCAAAGAGGATCTTCGAGGCTCTTTGGATGTTGCGTATCCGCCCGAAGCGCCGACGACGGAAGATCCGGAACGGCCGACGATTCTTGTGGCTGAAGACAATCCGGAAATCGCTCAGATCATCGCGAAAGCGTTGGCGGATGAATTTAACGTCCACTTCGCTCAGAACGGCAGACGCGCGTTGGAACTACTCAATGCGAGAGCCTTTGACGGCCTATTGACCGATCTCGTGATGCCGGAGATGCGGGGGGACGAGCTGATCCGCGCCGTTCGAGAAGAACCGCGTCGTAAGGCGTTGCCGGTCATTGTGTTGAGTTCGCATGGCGAAGAGGAGACGGTGGTGTCGCTCTTGCGGAGTGGAGCGAACGACTACGTCACAAAACCGTTCCACCGGGATGTTCTGTTGGCACGTCTTCGCGCGCAGATCAGTTCCTATCGGACCACGCGTTGGGCTTCGAAGGTGGACAAACTACGTGAGCTGGGGCAACTGTCGGCCGGGATTGCGCATCAAGCGAAGAACCGGATGGGCAAGATGGGAAACAACCTTGATCTCTATCGGAACGTGGCGTTCGAAGCCGCGGGCGATCTTCAGAAACATGATCCAACCGGTGGAACCGAACTCCTGGAGAAATTGAAACGGATTCATGAAATCGTCCGGCGAGGATATGACGAAACCGATTCTTTGATTCAATCCATGGATCGTTATTCCAGCGGGTCGAAAAATCGAATGCAATTTAAGTTAGCCGAATGCGTGAAGACCGCGCTCGAGCTTCACTCCGACCGGATCAAAGGCAAGGGCGCCACGGTCGAGCTGAACCGTTTGGAAGATCTTGCGTTCGAGGGATACAACGAGATTGTCGAGGCGCTTGTCAATATCATCGGCAACGCCGTGGACGCTTTGCCGGAGGACGGATCAGGACAGTTGAAAATCGATGCGAATGACATGGGGAATCAGATCGCCATACGGATTCGAGACAACGGCGTCGGAATCGCTTCTGAAGTGTTGCCGCGGATCTTCGATCCCTTTTTTACGACTAAAGATCCGGGCAAGGGAACGGGGTTGGGTCTCTATCTCGTTCGAGACTACATTGAGCTCAAGTTAGGAGGCCGAATCCAGATTGTTTCCGAAGGAATCGGAAAGGGGAGCACGGTGACGCTTCTCATTCCCAAAGTAGCTCCGAACATTGCCGTGGACGAACCGCTCATGCATAAGATCGAAGTTTAGTTGGCTACGATCGAATCTTCGAAAAATGTGAAATGCCACATGCCTGAACGGATAAGCCATGGAAATGATTAGGGAGAGGGTGGGGGAGTTGGTTCTAGGTCTACAAAAGTTACGGTACTAAAGTTACATATATATAAAATAATCGTTTATTTATTTGAAATATTTATATAATATATAGGTACAAAAATTGCTATACCTCATCCCTCCGAGGCTGAATTGAAAGAACCGAAGACATTCAAACGTCGTTTTGAAGGCATAAAGTTCCTTTATGTCGACGACGAACCTGACAACTTAGAGAGCTTCGAACTCAATTTCGAAAACCAGTTTGAGATCGTCACCTCTTCGAGTCCGGTGGAGGCTCTGGAAATCGTGCGCAAGGAATCGAATCTGTCGGTTCTTGTGGTCGACCAAGTCATGCCTCGCATGACCGGCGTCCAACTCGCGGCGGAGTCGAAGAAGATCCGGCCCACGCTCACCTGCATCATGATTACAGGTAATGCGACCAAGAAATTGGCGATCGAAGCCGTGCGCGGCCGTCTCTTTTGGGAGTTTTTGGAGAAGCCGGTCAATTTCTCCGCCCCGGACGTCCGACAGATTTTTGTCAGCGCCGTCCAAGAACACTTGTTGGAAAAAGTGAAGACCGAGTACCACGTGGGTACGATCGGTGTGCTGGCTCAATTAATTGACGATAAAGACGGGCACACCCATGCGCATTCCGGTCGCGTCACGAAATGGTCGTTGAAGATCGCCAGGAAATTCGATTTGAGTGAAAAAGAGTTGGTGATGATTCGCGAAGGATCGCTTCTTCACGATATCGGCAAAATCAGCATCCCCGACGACATTCTAAAGAAACCGGGTCGTCTCACCGAACTGGAGCGCAAGATCATTATGACGCATCCGGGACGGGGAGGGGATTTATTGGAAAAAGTCCCGCAGCTGAAGGAGCTGGCTCCCATTGCCCGCTATCACCATGAACGACCCGATGGAAAGGGATATCCCTCGGGCCTGAAAAGCGAAGAGATTCCGCTTCTCGCGTCGATCGTCGCCTTGGCGGATTTTTTTGAAGCGTTGAGTTCCAAGCGCCCCTACAAGGAACCCTGGCACATTGACGACATCGTCAAAGAGGTCGCCTCCCTGCGCGGCACACAGTTTGTCGAAGAGGTCGTGGACGCTCTCTTCATCGTTCTGGAAGAAGAGGGCCTGATCAAACGCGAACGCATCACCGAAATCTGCAGCGCGATCGCCGCGTAATTATTCAACTCATATTCAGGGAACCTGTTTGGCGAGCCACGCAATTGCGATGCGGCGCTGCTTGATGAGCCTCCCTGCATCAAGATTCTTCGGAGGAATAAAGGGCGCCCGCGAAGGAAACGTTTTTGGAAAATGATCCTTCCAAGCCATCAAAAAGCCCCACGCTTCAACCCGGTCGCGTTCCGAAGGGGAGTCGATTGTCTTTAGGGCCGCTTCAAGTCGCTTTTGAATCGCACGTTTCACGATCTTCATTATAATTCATATCAATGAACAAGAGCACGATTGAGAAAGTCGTGAGAATTCTCATTGAGGAAGAGGGGGGAGACTGGGTACTTCTCGGGGGTTCTCTCGCGCGTCTTGAGTTCGGCGGCCGACGAGCGACCCTGGACATTGAATTGTTCAGTTGTGATGGCAAGCCCGAAAGCCGGCTCCAATTGCTTCGAACGGCCGAGAAAGTGGGCCTTCCGGTTGAAGCTTTGAATTCGGCTGCGGATTTTTTTCTATATCGGGTGCCGAAGTGGAAAGAGGAGCTGATTCTCGTGCGTAAAGGACGCCGTGGGAGGCTTTATCGGCCCTCGAAAACTCTCTTTTGCGCCCTGAAACTTTCCCGCGGCACAGACGCCGATATCGAGGATTGTGAGGTGGCGCTGCGGGCTCCAGGGGCGGATGTCGTTGAACCTCGAAAGTTAAAGAATTGGCTGGCGCGCCTGAAGGTCAAATTGAATGCCCCCGCGATGAAATTCCTTTCGAAAATGTGCAAACAAGAAGACTGAGGCTGCACGTTCTTGCCGCTTCATTTTGATCTTAGCGCCCCAATGTGAATAATCGGGGCTCGTTAGCTGTATTCGTTCCCTATCTTTGTTAGAATGAGTCCCCGGATGCCGCACTCCGACCGTTATCTCCTTTTCATCGAATATTTCAACAAGCGAAAATATATGTCGGCTCAGTCGACGCTGGGGGAGGAGTGGCTCGACGAGGCCGGGGCCGACAAGAACTTTTACAGCGGCCTCATCCAGGCGGCCGTTGCGCTTTATCATCTGACCAGCGACGACCCGTCGATGGCGATCAAAACGTATCAGAAAGCCCGTGATCTTCTAGCGCCCTACGGTGACCGTCACCTGGGAATCGATTTGAAAAGACTTCTGGTGGAGTTCAAGGCGCTTTTTACGGAAAAGGTGAAACCGGACGCGTCGCCGGAGGTCACTTACACGAGGTTTTTGCCGAAGATCGCGTTTGACCCGACCGGCGGCGGATGAATCTAAGGAAGCGAACTGGGCAGGGGGTCGCTCTCTCGCTTGCGGGGATTGCCGTCTCTTTTCTCTGTTCGTGCGCCGGGAAAGCTCCTCAAAAAATTCATGCCGAGCTCCAAGAGGTCGTAAAGGGATTTCAGGAACTTCGAATGTCGATGGAAAAAGAAGGTCTGACGGCCGCGGAGTTGACGCCCTTTGATCCGTCCGTCCTTTCGTTTCGAGATGACGCCGTAAAGGCCAAGATGTTGAGCATCGTTCGGCCGATGAAAAAACGGAGCATCAGCATGATGGATGTCGTGCACGCCCGCAGATTTATCAAGCGTCACGAAGAGGTTCTGGGCAAGGCGGAAAAGGAGAGCGCGGTTCCAAGGGAAGTCGTTGTTTCCATCATCTGGATTGAAACGACTTTCGGGACGTATCTTGGCAGATATTCGGTGCTCGATACGCTCGCCAGCCTGGCATTGCTTCGCATTCCCGAGATCGGGCGGGAGATTGCGGGCCAATCGCGCGTCCTGGCCCAGGTGGAAGCCGACGAAGATAAGACGCGGGACGACGACTGGAAAGATGTCGACTGGAGCAAGCGAACGCAGGAAGTCGGCGATCGATGGTACGGCGAATTGAAGTCTTTCTTGCGGCTTTGCAGTCATGCGGACTGGGACGTTCACGAAGTCTTTGGCTCGTGGGCGGGCGCCATCGGTTACGGCCAGTTTCTGCCTTCCGTCGCATTGGATTACATGTTGGAACGACCGGTCGATCTCTGGAATTGGGAAGACATGATTCCCTTGATCGCTCGGGAACTTGCGAAAATCGGATGGAGTTCGACCGAGACGGGCGCTTCAAAGGAAGAAGTTTTGTCTCGTTACAACGCTCCGAGGGCTTATGTGGAAGCGGTGTTGGAGATGCGGGCGCGTTTGGCGGGAGTGAGTAACTGAGCAATGAGTCCGGGTGTGAATCGATTTTGGATAACTTCTTTTGGGCTTCTGTTAGGCGGGAGTCTCCTCTGTGTCTTCGCCGATCCGGGGACGGATCCGACCGTGGAACGTCTTTCGCCGGTCGTTGCGGAGTTGCGGGAGCTCAAATTTCGCAAGCCGGTGGAGGCGGGCAAAAGGTCGAAAGAACAGATTCAAGCCTATATCGAAAGCCGCATCGCCGAAGAATATAAGGATCAGGAGATTGAATACGAACGAAGGACACTGGTCCTCTTGGGTCTTATGGACGCGTCGTTTCCGTATCGGCAATCGTTGATCGGTTTAATGCGGGAACAGGTGGCGGGTTATTACGATCCAACGGCGAAGTCGCTCTATCTTGCGGATTGGGTCAGCGGGACCGACAGCGATCCGATCTTTGTGCACGAGCTGACGCATGCCCTTCAGGACCAGCATTTTGAGCTGAAGAAGTTCATGAAGCGAAACATGGACGACGATGATCGCACGCTGGCGGTCAATTCGCTCTTGGAAGGGGATGCGTTCAGCGTCATGATGGACTTCAGCCTTAAAGGACAGAGCGCGCGAATGACCGACCTGCCCGATATGACGGCGGCGTTGGAACAGAGTTTGGCGTCACAGAAACTCGCGGAAACCGGTTTCAAAGATATCCCACAAATTTTGTTGGCGGGGGTTCTGTTCCCTTATGTACGGGGATCGGCGTTCATTCGGCATCTTCGCATGAACGGCGGCTGGAAATCGGTGGACGAGGCCTTTCGAAAGTTGCCGGCCTCGAGCGAGCAGATCTTGCATCCCGCAAAGTTTTTGGCCCGAAACGATCCCCCGATTGAAATCTCCAAGACGCTGCTTGATGGAAAATTGCCGCCCGGCTCGAACGTCCTGATGAGCAATGTCCTGGGGGAATTCGGCTGGCATATTGTTTTAGGGGCAAAGAACGGTTCCATCCCGAACGGATCGGCCGGAGCAGGTTGGGGCGGTGATCGCTTTTGGTTGATCGAGCTGAACAGCCCGAAAAAAGATGCGTTACTCCTCGCCAGCGTCTGGGATTCGGAGAAAGACGCTCAAACATTCGAAGCGGATTGGAAAAAAAGAGGCGCGGCGGCCCCGAAAGTTTTTCTTCGCGACGGAAAAAAGGCGTTGATCGGAATCAACTTGGTCGAATCGGACGTCCGGAAATCGGCGGGTAGCTGGTTCACTTATTGACCC
>DATDPG010000148.1 GCA_035292885.1 Bdellovibrionota bacterium
CCGAGCGTGGGAACGAGAAACCCGCGGGTCATCCAAAACCACGTGGTTCTCCGGCATTCTCCCGATGTAGGTTACTTCCGTTTCCAACCGAATCGTCCGGATCTTCTTTCCTCCGAAAGAAACTTCGACGGCGAAGGGAGATTTTCCGGCTTGATCGTCGGCAACCACTCCCCAAACATCTCCACCAGCCGGCTTCATCGTCATCGGGACCCAGTTTACGTCACCTAGGGATAAAGGGGAACCGGATACCCCTGCGCCTTACATGCTTCCGCAGACACGCTTTTCAACTGCTCGTCCACATTCCGATTCATGTTCCGAAGATTGCGGGTCACCTGCCGATTGGCTTCGGCGCAAAAGGCCTGAACCATCGTCAGTTCCGTTTGAGCCGCCTTCAAACCCTTTAATTCGATCGATCGGCTGACCCTGGAGACGACCGCCGTCATTCGATAAAGGTCGATCGCGATGTCGGCGATCCGTTTCTGAACGAACTGCTTCTCCCAAATTTTCTTCTTATGCTTTCGAATCGACTTTTCGACAGCATCGACCAACTCTTGCACATGCTTTTCAATAAACTCCGCTTCTCGTTTAACTTCCGCATGAGCCTTGGTGAACTTGTCACTTGAGAGCGTTCTTGAAAGTTTTTGCGACACAAAATAATCGTAAAGAACCCCCAGCGACTTGATCGGTTCGTTGAGCGCTTCCCCCACGATTTTGAGGTATTCCCCCACCCCTTTCATTCCCGAGAGCGCGATAAAACATCGAAGAATCTCGTTCGTCCCTTCAAAGATCATATTGATCCGGGCGTCTCGCAACATCCGTTCGTACGGGTACTCCGCCATGTAACCGGTGCCACCCGCGATCTGTGTGGCTTCGTTGGCCACGTTCCAGGCCATTTCCGAACCGGACACCTTACAAATGGCGGACTCGATCGAGTAATCCTCCACACCGGCGTCGATCATTCCGCAGGTAAGATAGGCGATCGATTCGGCGACATAGATATCGATGGACATCCGGCCGAGCTTGTCCTTGATCAAACCGAATTCAGCGATCGGCTTGCCAAACTGCTGCCGTTGTGTGGCGTGCTGCGTGGCCAGAGCCAAGAGTCTCTTGGCACCGCCGACGCACCCGCTGGCCAGACCGAGGCGCCCGGAATTCAAAATTTCCATGGCGATCTTAAATCCCCTGCCCGGCTCACCCAGAACATTTTCCGCCGGCACACGAACATTCTGAAACGCGACTTCGGTCGTCGACGAACCTCGAATCCCGAGCTTGTGCTCATCTTTTCCGGTCGAAACACCCGCCATGTCACGAGTGACGAGAAATGCCGTGACTTTATCCTTCGTTTCTCCCTTCGATTCCATTTCGGTTTTAGCGAACACGGTAAAAAAACCGGCCAGGCCGCCATTGGTGATCCAGATCTTGTTTCCGTTCAACACGAACGACCCGTCCGGCTGACGAACGGCGCGGGTCTTAATGCTGTAAGCGTCCGAGCCCGATCCCGGTTCCGTCAAAGCAAACGCGGCGATGATTTTTCCCGAAGCCAACTGGGGCAGATATTTTTGTTTTTGTTCGTCGCTGCCGAAGAGGAGCAATCCTTTAAGACCAATGGACTGATGCGCTCCGAGTGTCACGGCGATTGAAGCATCGATCGATGCAATCTCCTCGCACACGCGGCCGTACGCTATTTGACTCAGGCCGATCCCGCCATATTTTTCCGGGATCTGCATGCCGAAAAGTCCCATTTCCGCCAGCGCTCCAAGAGCCTCTTTGGGAATTTGTCCTTCCCGGTCAATCTTCGCCGAGTCGATATGCTCTTTGGCGAACTTGTGAAGGTTTTCGAGGACCAGCGTAATCATTTCCCGTTCTCCGGACTTGGGCTCCGGATACGGGAAGACCATGTCTTCCCGGATATGGCCGGCGAACAAGGACTTCGCAAAACTTTTGCTTTCCGCTTCTTGATCGGTGACCGGCGTTGGTACTGCCTCGGGCATGAAGCCATCGTAGATGAAGAAAACACTGGACGCCAGATTCCAAATGACCAATTCTGATCGGCAACTTTTTATGGGAATGTTCGGCTGGTTCAAGAAAGAATGTGCGCTGCGAAAAGCGGATCGTCTCGCCCGCCGTGGCAACATGGAAGCCGCCCTGATGTCGATCGAAGCGGCTCAACAGATGAATCCGAAGAGCATCGACACACATATTCAGCGCGCATGGGCGCTGGCCGAATTGCGCCGGTTCGAGGAAGCGATGAAATGCGTGGATGCGAGCCTGGCGCTGGCGCCGAAAAACGGCCTCCTCCATCTCGTCAAAGGCGAAATTCTTTACGCCCTCAAGGACTACGAGGGCTCCAAGCAAATGCTCCACCGCGCCCTGGAACTTTCGGGCGAGAATCTTCGGATCGAATACATGCTCGGGCTGGTGTACGTCGCGCTCAACGACATGGATCGGGCGACGCAGTTCTTTGAATCCAGCGTTCGCTACGACAAATCCCTGGTGCACAGCCGGCTGCTCGCCATGGCCGAGCGTTATCTTTTCGAGCACCGTTGATTCCGGTAGTCTAACGACATGGCCAACGAGCTGGCGCCGTACATCGTCAAGTTCCGCAGGGACGACACCGTCTTTACTGAAGGGGATCCCGGGAACGAAATGTATTTCGTGCACTCCGGCCGCGTTCGAATCCAAAAAGACATCGACGGTAAGCCGGAGGTTCTCGCGGTCATGGAAAAAGGCGATTTCTTCGGTGAGATGGCGCTCTTGGACCACATGCCCCGAACGGCTACGGCGATCATCGAGGAGGATTCCGAACTCCTGAAAGTGGACAGCGGCAATTTCGAGAAGCTCCTTCAGAACAATATCGAAATCGCCGTTCGAATGATTCGGAAATACGCCTCCCGTCTGCGGGACGCCACGATGCGCCTGGAGATGGAACTCAAGGACCGCAAAGCGATGGACCGGGGCATTCAGGAAATTCTCGAGTCGGTGAAGGCCAAGCCGAGCGAAGTGACCCCACCCGGGGCGATTTTGGCGAGCTTCGTGGGAGACAAGGCCGCCGGAACGTTCCAGGTCAATAAGGAAGTTTCGACGATCGGACGGGAGGACCCCGTCACCAAAATCGTTCCCGATATTGATTTGACCCTCGCCGACAAAACCCGATCGGTCTCCCGGCGCCACGCTCGATTGGAACGGGTGAGCGGCCAGTTTCTCCTGACCGAGGAAGTGGGCGTTCGAAATGGCACCTTCGTCCACGGGGAGCGGCTTAAACCGGGGACGCCGATCACGCTCACGGACGGCGCCAAAGTCACGTTCGGACAGGTCGATCTGTCGTTCAAAGTCGCTAAATCATAGAGATAAGAGTTCAAGTGCCACTTGAACTTCGGCTGCGGTTCCGTAGCGTGTCGCAGGGTTTTTCTCAAGTAGCTTGGATACAATTCCTTGGAGTTCCCCGGGAATCCCCTGGCGCAGCTGATCTAAAGGTTTCGGCGGCGTATGGAGATGATGGTACGCCACCTCCCCTTCCGTAAACGGCGGTTTTCCGACGAGCAGCTCGTAAAGCACAATACCCAGCGCATAAAGATCGATGCGATGATCGAACGTGCCCCCCTGAATCTGCTCCGGAGCCATGTATAGCGGCGATCCGACCGCCCGCGTGGACGCCATTTCGACCCCTTCCAGCACGCGCGCGAGGCCAAAATCGCCCACTTTGACCACCTGGTCCTTCGTCAACAATAAATTGGCCGATTTAATATCCCGGTGAACGATCTGGTGGCCGTGGGCATAGGCCAGGGCATCGGTTACCTGAATACCGATTTTGCACACGACGGGAACCGCCAGGACGGTTCCTCGATCGAGAAGCTGGCGCAGATTGACCCCGTCCACATACTCCATCACAAGAAAGAGCATGTTGAGATATTTACCCACGTCGTAAATTCCGACGATGTGGGGATGCGCCAGCCTTGCGGCGAGACGTGCCTCTCGAAAGAACATCTCTTCGTCTTCGTTCCGGGCGTACTGATAAGGCGGCGGGAACTTAATCGCCACCGGCCTACCCAATTTTCGGTCTTTGCCCAGCCAAACCACCCCCATCGCTCCGCTGCCGATCTGCCGCTCAAGTTCGTATCGCTCGCTGAAGATCGCTCCCTGCCGGGGGTGGAATACGGCCGTCGGACTCGCGCCGGAAATGGTCTCATGCGCCTGCGTACCCGTTGCAACATCGGTCAAAGACACTTTCGTCGGTTCGGGTCGCGGGCGCTCATTTAAACGTTCCAAATTCTTCTTTCGGGCAAGAACGTCTTGATAGTGAAAGTCGATCGACAGAATTTTGTCGTACAAAATGGCGGCCTGACGAAAATCTCCGGCGGCTTCCATCGCGATGGCAAAGTCGTAATACGCGCCGATCCTTTCCCGGTCCGGCTCCATGTCTTTGCAGATCTCCCTCAATTTAGCGATGGCCAACTGATGCGCTCCGCGCCGCGCGAACAGGCGGCCCAGCGCATGCGCAGCCCTGGAATACTCGGGCGCATCTTTCGAGACCCGCTGAAAAAAGGAGATGGCCCTGTCGATCTGACCCGTCATTTCGGCCATCCGCCCGGCGTCGAAATAATTGTGCGCCAGTTCAAACTGAACGGCCGCCGGTTCGCTCATGCCCGCTTTTTCAAAACAGACCGCCGCCTCGGCGTGGAGATTCCCCTCGGCGTAAAGCGGCGCCGCGCGGTTGTATTCTCCGAGCTGTTCGAGCAACGGCGCGGCCTCCCGCACCTCTCCGGCCATGGCGAATAACTCGGCCGCTTCTTTCGTATCGTTCCGCTCCAGCGCCAGGCGCGCCGCGAACGCTCTCCCTTCCTTCGGCTTTCCCGCCAACTCGAGAAGTTTGGGAATCTCTTCGGAGCGGCCCATTTCGTCGTAAATATCCGCCGCCAGTTCATATCGGCCGGCGCGAATCAGCATTCGCGCGGCGTCCTCCTGCTTACCGGCTTGCTGGTACAGATCGCTTGCGCGGACCAAATCGCCCACCTGTTCGAGACATTGCGCGGCTTTGAGAGTTTGACCGGACCGAATGTAAATATCCGAGGCCTTCTTATAATCCTTGGAGCGGACATACGCCTCGGCGGCGTGCAGGGCCACCGTCCGGGCCTGTTCGACTTGCTTCGGCTGTGGATTGGCCCCCAGCAACGAACTGAGCTTTTCGTATTCCGCGGCATAAAGTTCGGCGACCTCTTGATGTTTTCCCAGACGTGTAAGAGCGCTCTCGAGTTTTCGTAAATTTCCCGATTTTTGGTACCGTTCGGCGGCGAGATCAAGGCGGCCGGCGCGTTCCCAATGCTCGCCCGCTTCCACCGGTCGATTCGCCTGGTCGAAAGCTTGCGCGGCGTCTTGCCAGCACTGCAGAGAAGCCAGGAGCTTCCCCGCCGCCAGAAAATCCTTTCCCTCCAGCGCCAAGGAGATCGCTTCGTCCGTACGCCCCAACTTCAACGCCATTTGCGAAGCTCGGGCATATTGGTTGACCGAGACGAAGACTTCGAGAGCCGAGGCATATTGAGCCTTTCGCGCCAGCTCATCACCCCGACGCACACGGTCCGCCGGGTTCGGCGGCCCTTGCCCGGTCAAAAGAATCCAGAGACTGGATATCGCTCCTCCCGTGCACGAGACGGCGGCGGCCACCATCAGCAGAGACCGGTAGGGAATCGCCGGGAGGATAGGGATCAGCGAGGCCAGTCCTTCGCCCAAACGAACGATCGGCTCCAGAAACGAGGGAAGTTTTTCCACGCTCCCTTAATTTACAAGGGGTTCCCCCCTGCATACAATCAATTCAGTGGAAATTCATTCCCTCCCGCCCGAAGGGCTCACCCGCTTCATCGATCGAATCCGGAAGTTTGAAATCGATCGGTACGAAGATTATCTCCACACGTTGCTCCTTCGCATCCTGTCGGAACTTGGAGAATTCGTCCCGACCGAAGGATCGATGATCCTGGCCGACGAGCCGACGCGGAAGCATGAGGGGAAATCGGTGGGCGATCTCGTTTACGTCGCGGCTTCGGGCAAAAACGCTTCTCAACTCGTGGGGAAAAAGGTGTCGGCGACGTCCGGGATCATCGGGGAAACGTACACGCTGGGCAAGGCGACCGTCCGAAAGGCGGAACGGGGCGAGCCGATCGTTCTCGACAAAGTGAATTTTCCCTATCCGATCGATACGCTCGTGACTTCTCCCCTTCGGATCGAAAACGCGATTGTGGGAGTGCTGGTGTTATACAACAAGAAGGAGCCGGTCGGTTTTACGCTCCGGGACCTCAAGTTGGTCGAAATTTTCTCCGGGTATATCTCCACATCGTTTCAAAACGCGACGGACGCCCGGAAGAGCAAGGAACTTTCCAAGCGGGACGATCTCACGGGACTTTTCAACGATCGTTTCTTTCATCGCCAGCTCGAAGCCGAAATCATTCGCGCCGACGAAAAACGGTACCCGCTCACGCTGATTTTTCTTGATCTGGACAATTTTAAAGCCATCAACGATCAGTACGGCCATTTGGTCGGCAGCCAAACGTTAAAAGAAGTGGGCTTCTTGTTACGCGAAGCCGTGGATCTCGATCAAGCCACAATCGCCCGGTACGGAGGTGACGAATACGTCACCATTTTGCCCGGTCTCGATCTTGAGCGAGCCGTCGACGTGGCCGACCGGATCCGCCTCACGATCAAGGGCAAGATGTTCATGATCGACCAGGGCGAACAAGACGGCTCGTTTATTAATTTTAAGGACCTTATTTCGGCGAGCATCGGCGTGTCGTCTTTGCACGACCATCTGCCTTCCGGAGGCACATCCAAGGAACGAAAGAATCTTTTAATCCGTTTGGCCGACCAAGCGATGTATCGCGCCAAAGCCGACGGCAAGAACTGCGTTCGCGTCGGCGAACCGCCGCGGGT